>NZ_JBSMDE010000158.1:0-31440 GCF_056497305.1 Caldithrix sp.
ATTTTCAGTGGTTGGCGAAAATTGTTCCCGGTTTGCTTTTTCATTTCCAATGTAAAGATATTCCTTTAAAATATTTTTGTTTAAATGTTCTTCAGTAGATTTTAATAATGGAAAATCAAGCCTATTCTTTTCAAGATCAAAATTAAGTCCTACAATATGCTTGAATTTGTCAGTGTCTGGTATTAAAAAGCTTAAAATATCACTATTTGAGGAAGCTGCTACAATCTGGCCAATATTGGCAATGACATTGTACATTATGCACTCCAAATTTTATTTTTTTCCTTACCTCACAGCCTCCCACATCCCCAGCCCCAGGCTGTTCTTCTCGCCCAGGCCGGTGGAGTAAGAAAGCTGGATCAATTCCGTCGTACCGCGTAATTCGTACATGCCGTCCCAGGCCTTGATGATAAAACCGCGGTCGCCACGTAAAATTCTTTCCTTACCACGACCCAAAGGAATTATGCTTAATTCGCCCTTGAGCCCGGTTTTAAACACAAGCTGATACTTCTTCTCTAAATTGCGACACATTAATTCCGAAAATTCTCTCTCCTGCGGACCGTAATAATAGCTCTTCCTCTTGCCTTCGGCCGTCATTAAGGTAGAGCGTATGGCCATGGGCGAAAGCATCCGTATCTTCACGCGATCTCCGAATATCGGTTCTTTTTCCACTTCGATGGCTTTAAAAAACACCCGGTTGGCGCCAATTCGTAACGTCTCTCGTCTGATCGATTCGTTGGCCACATATTCCAGAATCTTTGTAACAGGCGAAGCCAGGTAAAAATGAACAGCATTCCTAAAAACCAGCGGCTTACCGTTGTTAGTTTCAGGATGTACACGCCGCCCAAACAAACGCGAAAAGGTAAATAGTTTAAACGAACGCTTTTCATAAATAAAACCGGTGTCGTGTAAATAGCTGGCATATTCATCCGGAAGCAAATGATAAATTAAAGCCCTGAGCTGCAACGGATATTGATAATCTAAAAAGAGAAAATCATCAAAAGCCAGCGAAATTTTAATGCGCATCAAAACGCCCTTTTGTTTAACAATAAAAAAACTTTAATTAATTTCTAAAACGCTGCCTTTAGTAGGATTAAACAATTCACTCACAATATAGTAAATTTTTTCTCAGAAGGAAAAAAATTTGCACTACCTTTTCCCGACCCTTATATTTAACCAATTGGTTAAATTAATTGGTTTAATTAAATGATTGAATCGCTTGGTCAAAAAGAACAACAAATCCTGCAAATCGCTATGCAGGTCTTTGTCGAAAAAGGCTGGCACGGTACACGCATGCAGGAAATCGCCGATCGCGCCGGCGTTAACAAAGCCATGCTGCACTACTACTTCCGAAGCAAGGACCGTCTCTATTCCGCTATTCTGGAAAAGCTCTTCCTGAAGTTCATCAACTCCATCAGCGCCTCTTTTACACCCGGACAAACTTTTGCCGAAACATTGCGCATTTTTCTGGATCGCTTTCATGAACAATTACAGACTAACGCGCATTTGCCCCTTTTCATCGCCCGCGAACTGAGCGAAGGCGGAAACCGGGCTCGGAACATTCTGGAAAAGGTCATTGCCGAAAATCAATTGCGCACGCCTCAGGTGATGATCAAGGAAATGAAGCTGGCAGAGGAGCGGGGCGAGATCATTCCCATTGAAGAGCCGGTTCAATTTTTACTGACTCTTATCGGCTCCTGCGTCTATTTTTTCCTGGCCAGACCAATCATCGAACCGCTTTTCCCCGAAATCGACTTTAATTCCAGTGCCTTCATTGAGCAACGCAAACAAATGATTTTCCGGCACCTTTATTACGGCATTAAAAAACGGGAGAATGATTCATGAACCCTTTAAAATCTCTATTAATTTCAATCCTGTTCTTGTTTACTGCAAGCCTGAACCAGGTTCAAGCACAAAGTCTGGGCAAGGTTATTCAAATCGCGCTCAAGCAGAATAAAGAACTGAAAGCGCAGGACCAGGCCTTTGAACAGGCCAGTCTGGAAGCAAAATCCACTTTTCGTCAAACACTTCCGTCACTGGATTTAAATGCCTCGTATCGTCACGTAACCCACGTGCCGCAAATCGATTTCCCGGCTTTGCCCGCGCTGCCCGGAATGCCGGCCAATATCCGCCTGGGCCGCTACGACACCTACGAATCCTCACTGACAATTAAATATGTACTATTTAGTGGTTTCGCTCAGAAACATCAGGTACGTTTGATGCGTCAAAAGGCAGAACTGCAACAGATTAATTTAGAAGAAAAAGAGAAAGAAATTGCCTTTCGCGTCATTGGCGCTTACCGCAATGTACAGGCCAAACAACTGGAAATCGAAGTTTTAAAAGCTTCTTTGCTACGCGTAAACTGGCAGATGAAGCGCGTCAAAGCCCTGGTGCAGCAGGGCATGGCTCTGGGGCTCGATTCTCTCTCTTTAAAACTGGCGCGCTTAGATTACCGAAAACAACTGATCAGTGCTCAGGGCCAGCTGGAAATTGCCCGTCAACAGCTAAAAGAACTGACCGGGCAAAATGTTACAATCCAGCCTTTCAGCAAACCCACTAAAATGCCCTTGCAGGTCCTGCCGGTCATTCAGTTAACGGCGCCTTATCGCTTGTTAAACCAACAACAACAGATGCAATCAACCACGGTTAAAATCAACCAGGCGCGCTACTTACCCACCCTGGCCGCCTTTGCCAATTACAATTACGGCAAACCCGGTCTGGACATGATCAAAGGGGAATGGATGGATTACGGCATCTGGGGCGTGAGCTTGAGCTGGAATCTGTTCAACTGGAATGCCGACCGTTTGAACGAACAGGCGGCCCGCGCCCGCCTGCGGCAAATAGACTGGCAAAAACAAGCTGTCAAAGACCAGCTGCAAACGCGCCTGGACAGAGCGCTTCGCGAATGGCAAACTTTGAAAGAACAGCAAAGCGTTGTGGAAACCGCTTTAGAAGTGGCCCGCCAGAAGTTAAAGGTTATTGAATCACGCTACGACCAGGGCATGGCATCGGTTACCGATTTCAATGAAGCCAACCTGGAGCTGACTAAAGCTGAACTGAACGTCAAACGGCATTACCTGCTTATGGCTCTCAAACTAAACGAAATAGATTACTTAAGTGGCAAACCATTAAATCAGTGGAGCATTTTATGAAAACCCTAACATCCTATTTAAGCCTGATTTTTCTGATTGTTACCTTCTTTTCCTGCTCCAGAACGGAGCAACCTTTTGCTTACAATGGTCGAATGGACGCAGACGTCATCCGCCTGGTGGCCAAAACAGCAGGAACCATAGATACATTGACCGTTGTAGAAGGCGATTTTGTAAAACGGGGCCAGCTGCTGGTAAAAGTAAACGATGAGCGCCTGCGTCTGCAGCTTAAACAAAAACAATCGCAATTAGACGAGCTCAACACCAACTTACAGGTTCTGGAAAGCAAACAGCGTCAGGTGCAAAGTCAGCTCGATTTTAATCTACAGACACTTAAAAAAACGCAGGCCATGCTGGCCCAGGGCGCTGCTACACAACAACAGGTCGATCAGCTGCAAACTCAGGTTGATGTTTTGCGGGCCCAGTTAGAAGAGATTAACACCAACAAAAAACTGATTACCAGCAAAGGTCAGCAATTACAAGCGGCTCTGGATATTCTGCGCCTGAACATCCGGGATGCCCGCATCACGGCTCCCCTAAATGCTCTGGTGCTCAATCGCTTTGTTAACCGCTACGAAAACGTGGCGCCTGGCAGTCCTTTACTGGAACTGGCGGATTTAAGCCTTTTAAAGGCCACTATCTATGTTCCGCTTACAAAACTGGACAAAATTAAAATCGGGAAAAAGGCCACCATCAAAACCGACGGTTCAGATGAACCCTTTAAAGGTCACATTACCTGGATTGCCAGCGAAGCGGAATTTACACCCAAAACCATCCTGACCAAAGAAACGCGCACCTCGCTGGTTTACGCCGTAAAAATTGAAGTGCCAAATCCGGAACACAAGCTAAAGATCGGTATGCCGGTTGAGGTTTATCTTGAGGATTGATGGAACATGCTGGAATCAGGAATTACGAATTTTTTAAGAAACGGCACGTTGTGTTTGGGAGGCTAGGGGCCGTGCCGAAGTGTCATTCTGATCCCGCTTTAGCGGGAAGAAGAATCCCTTACACTGGCGGAGTATTCACCCTCGCCCGCTTTTCGGGGCCAGGGGGTGAAGGCTAATTTAAGAAATCCTTTACACTTGCAGACAATTCACAATACAGCGTAACTCAAGCTTTAGCTTGAGACTTTTGTAAGGGCAAAAAAGCGTAATCGTTAAACCATTTAAAATGAATTCTGCGCTCATCTGCGCAATTCATGAGAAAAATAACAGGAAACGGAATGAACGACAGACCCCTTATCATTGAAAACATTAAAAAAGCGTTTGGCCCGGTGCAGGCCCTGCGCGGCGTCAGCCTTCAGTTAGAAGCCGGAAAAATTTACGGCTTGATTGGCCCGGACGGCGCCGGAAAAACGACCTTAATGCGCATTGTGGTAACATTACTCGCGGCCGATTCCGGCTCCATCTGGTTTTATGGTAAAAATGCAGCCCAGCACATCGCTTTGGTACGGCGTAACATCGGTTACATGCCACAACGCTTCAGCCTGTACCCCGATTTGACCGTTGAAGAAAATTTACACTTTTTTGGCGATTTGTTCGGGGTTGCTCCCTCGATTCAGGCTCAACGCATCGAAAAACTCTACCGTTTTTCGCGATTAGGGCCGTTTAAAAATCGTCGGGCCGAGGCTCTTTCCGGCGGCATGAAACAAAAATTAGCCCTCTCCTGCATGTTGATGCACGAGCCCTCCGTGATGATCATGGACGAGCCAACCTATGGCGTCGATCCCGTCTCACGCGCTGAGCTGTGGGACATTCTGCAAGCACTGGCACGCGACGGTAAATCCATTTTGGTCAGCACAGCTTACATGGACGAAGCCTTACTCTGCGATCGCGTGGGTCTGATCTTTGATGGACAGCTTTTGGCCAGCGGCCCACCCAAAGCGTTAATGCAAAGCATTAAACAACCTTTGTACCTGATCAAAAGCCAGGATGTCCATGGCCTGTACAAAGCTTTAAGAAAACTCTTTTCCGGCAACGATTTCAATCTTTTTGGCGAAGGCGTTCATCTGATCGATCGCCAGAACATGGGCCCGGAAAAAATCTGCCGCTTGTTGATCGAACACCATTTAGCGTTTGAATCCCTAACGCCCATTAAACCCAATATTGAAGATGTGTTTCTCAATCTTATTCAACAACAAAAGGATCAGGCATGATGGCAAACTGGGCTGTTGAAGCGCAAGAACTGACGCGTAAATTTGGCGATTTCACAGCCGTGGATCGCGTTTCATTTCGCGTAAAACAGGGAGAAATTTTCGGATTTTTAGGGGCCAATGGCGCGGGCAAAACCACCACCATCCGCATGCTTTGCGGCCTGCTAATGCCTACCTCCGGTCAGGCCACGGTCGCCGGCTTTGATGTATTTACGCAACCGGATCTGATCAAAAAAAACATCGGCTACATGAGCCAGCGTTTCAGTCTTTACGAAGACCTGACGGTTCGCGAAAACATTCAGTTTTACGGCGGCATTTATGGCCTTAGTCGCCAGGAGATCAAACAAAAGAGTGACGAACTGTTGCACTATTTGCATCTGACGGAGCGCGTAGACACCCTGACCTCCAACCTGCCCCTGGGCATCAAACAACGCATGGCGCTCAGCACGGCTTTGCTCCATGATCCCCCCATCATCTTTTTAGATGAGCCAACCAGCGGCGTCGATCCCGAATCACGCCGCCAATTCTGGCTGTTAATCTATGAGCTGGCCGCCAGCGGAAAGACCATCTTTGTCACCACACACTTTATGGACGAAGCCGAATATTGCCAGCGCCTTTCCATCATGCAGGAAGGCAAGATCATCGAGCTGGACACGCCTCAGAAGCTCAAAGAAAAATACCAGGCAACGACCATGCAGGAAGTGTTTATGAAATCCATTGGAGAGGCCGCCCCATGAACCGAACATTCCGCAGCATTGTTAAAAAAGAGTTTTTACACATTGTGCGTGATTATCAAACATTGATCATCATCTTCATAATGCCGGTTTTGATGTTGATCATGTTTGGCTACGCCATTACTCTGGAAATGCGTCAGATCAAGATCGCCGTAGTCGATCAGGCCCGCTCGCCCCAGAGCCGCCTGTTCATCAACCATTTACAGAGCAGCAACTTCTTTGACATTCGCGCCTACGACGTAGCAGAACGCGATTTTGAATCGCTATTGCAAAAACGCCAGGTGCGCTGCATTCTGGTCATTCCGGCCGATTTTAGTCTTTCTCTGACCCAAAGCCTGTTTACGCCCGTGCAGCTTTTAATCGACGCCAGTGATCCCAATGCAGCCAATTTTATTCAGAACTACCTTTCCAAAATTACGGGCATCTTTAACGCCGAAAATAATCCCGATTTTAAATTTCCTTTTGAAATTATTCCGCGCTTCATGTTTAATCCCGACCTAAAATCACAATATTTCTTTGTACCCGGATTGATCGCGATCATCGTTCTGCTGATCAGCGCCCTATTGACCAGTATTGCCATCGTGCGCGAAAAGGAGCGCGGTACTTTTGAACAGATCCTGGTCAGCCCTGTGCATGCCACGCAAATCATTCTGGGCAAGGTTATTCCCTACATTGTGTTGGGTTTCGCCGACAGTGTGATCATCCTTTTAATTGGCCATTTCTGGTTTAAAGTGCCGGTTAATGGTTCGGCGATCCTGTTGTTAGGCTCTCTGGTCATCTATCTTTTAACCGGCCTGAGTTTTGGACTGTTTGTTTCGACCATTACCAATTCCCAGCGCACGGCCATGCTCATCGCCCTGTTGATGACTATTTTGCCCACGATTCTGCTCAGCGGGTTCATCTTTCCCATTCCCAGCATGCCGCTTATTTTTCAATACGTCAGTCAGATCATTCCGGCTACGCACTTTTTAAAGATCATCCGTGGCATTTTGTTAAAGGGCAACGGATTGGCGGAGTTGCAGATGCAAATCCTTTATTTAATTGGCCTGGCTACGGTTATGTTTGTATTGAGCATTAAAAAGTTTAAGACAAGTTTGGAGTAAGCATGCAGCGTTTATTGTACCTCATTCAAAAAGAATTTCGGCAAATTGTGCGTGAAAAAATCTTCATCGGAATCATATTTGTAGTGCCTGTGTTGCAATTGGTGGTCATTGGTTTTGCAGTAACTACAGATATTAAAAATGTGTCCACTGTTCTGGTTAATGAAGATGCGTCGTCTTTCAGCCGACGCATTGAAGATGTGCTGCAAACTTCAAAAACGTTTCACTATTTAGGTCGTTTGCCCAACACGGCCACAGCACGCGACTGGATTACGCGAGGCAAGGCGCAGCTGGCCGTGATTATTCCTCTCCATTTTGAACGCGACCTGAAGGCCGGACGTTTCCCGCAGGTAATGACCCTGATCGATGGCGTGGATGGGAATTCAGCCGGAGTGATTGCTGCCTACGTCAATTTGGTGGCGCAACGACTGCAAAGGGAATGGCTCCCCCAAACCAGCTTTTTCAGCCGTCGCCTGGCCGATGTCCATCTGACCACGCTCGAACCGCGCATGCTCTACAATCCCAATCTGGAAAGCGTTTACAACATTGTGCCGGGTATTTTAGCCATGTTGATTATGATCATCAGCTCGTTTTTAACGGGCATGTCCATTGTACGCGAGAAGGAGATCGGCACACTGGAACAGTTGATGGTCACGCCCATCCGCAACTGGGAACTGCTGGCCGGGAAGATCATTCCGCTGGCCATCATTGTACTGTTACTCTTTAATGTGGGTATGGTTGCCGCCCGTCTCATCTTTGGTTTGTGGATGCAGGGCAGCCTGCTCAGCCTTGAACTGCTGGCTGCGTTGTTTGCCTTAAGCGGTCTGTCCCTGGGTATCTTTATTTCAACCATTGCACAGACGCAACAGCAGGCCATGTTTTTAGCCTGGTTTTTCATGGTCTTTTCTTTGTTACTTTCTGGCTTTTTCATTCCCATAGAAAACATGCCGCCCGCCATTCAGGCCATCACCTACCTGAATCCTGTGCGTTATTTTATGGTTATTGTGCGTGAAATTTATCTGAAAGGCACACCCATCCAGTATCTGTGGAGTCAGGCGTCAGCCATGACACTGTTTGGCGTTTTGATGTTTGTGCTGGCCAGTTTGCGTTTTCACAAACGGCTTGCCTGAGAGTCAGCCAGTTTGACCACCCCAAAAGGCTTTAGAACTTGCTGATGATTAAGCGAGAATTGGGTAGCAAGGCCACGCCCTTACAAAAGTCTCGAGCTGAAGCTTGAGTTACGCTACGAATGGCATTTAGGCTGGGAGTCAGTGCAAGGGATCTTTTATTTTAGCCCTCACCCCCTACCCCCCTCTCCCGATGAATTGGGAATCGGCACGGGCCCTCAACTTTCCCCCATTAAAAGATTTTCCTGCGTTTTTTGCGGTAAGGCAGCGGTTCTCGATGTTTATCGCACTTTTTGGTTGGTGCATATTTCAAATTAAACAACTCTTCATAGGTTTCCGGGCAATAGGGCGTAGCCAGAAGATTGGTTTCGGCGCAAATTTTTAATTTTGCCACACCGGAGGCCTGCGGAAAATCGGCGTGCTTTTTAATATCTGGCAGCGAATCGTAAACCATTTTCATAAAATCGGCCCAGAAAGGCAAGGCCGCCACAGAGCCTGCCATTCCGCGTCCAAGGCTGTATTTAAAATCATCCAGCCCCACCCAAACGCCGGCCACCAGATCCGGTGTAAAACCAATAAACCATGCGTCTGTGTAAGAATTGGTCGTTCCCGTTTTTCCTCCGGCCTTTTCATAAAATTTAAACACCGTTCTGGCCCGTACGCCCGTCCCGCGATTGACAACCGTTTGCAACATATCATTCATGATGTAGGTCGTTTCCGGAGAGAGCGCTTCTTTCATTTTTGGCGTTTGTGTGTAAATAACATTGCCATTACGGTCTTCGATTTTTGTAATGGCAATGGGGTACACATGCACGCCATTGTTGGCAAAAATGCCATAAGCCGAAATAATTTCCAGCGGAATAACATCTGCGCTGCCTAAAGCCAGCGAGGAATAGGGATGCAAAGGGGTGGTAATGCCCATCTCCCTGGCGTATTTAATAACCAGCTGAGGGGTAATATCTGCAATCAGGCGGACGGCCACAGAGTTCAGCGATCGACGCAGCGCCTCTCGTAGCGTGACCATTTTCCCGCTAAACGTTCCGCTGTAATTTTGCGGCGTCCAGCGCGTGCTATCGGGATTAAATTCAACCGTTGGCAGATCCGGATATTTCGTGGCCGGAGAATAGCCATTATCAATCGCTGCCGTGTACAAAAAGGGTTTGAACGCCGAACCGGGCTGGCGCATCATCTGTGTCACTCGGTTCCACTTAGATCGTTCAAAATCACGGCCGCCAACCATGGCCAGGATGTGGCCGTTGTGTGGATTGATGGCTGTAAAAGCCAATTGCACCTGGCTGATTTGCTCGTAGGCCGAATCGCCCAATTCTTCTTTTATTTTATGAAAAACCGATTGTCTGCGTACGCGCTCCTGAATGGCATCAATATGTTTAGCAATGGCCATTTCCATGTATTTCTGCACGCGCGTGTCCAGTGTGGTGTAAATTCTTAGTCCATCTTCGTAAATGTTAACGCCCAGCGAGTCCTGCAATTGATTGAGTTTTCGCCGCACATGTTCTGTAAAATAGGGCGCTACTTTCATCTTGTAGGGATCGGTCAGATTTAATTTCAGAGGCAGGTTTTTCAAACTGTCAAACTCGGCGCGCGTCAATTTACCATTTTCCATCATCATGCTCAGCACCACGTTGCGTCTTTTCAATGCGCGCTCCGGGTGGCGAATTGGAGAATAATAGGTTTGGCCCTTCAAAATACCGATTAAAAGGGCGGCCTCCTCGACGGTTAGATCCTGCACATCTTTATTGAAATAACGCTTGGCGGCTGCCCGAATGCCATAGGCGTGATTGCCAAAAAAGGTAATATTCAGGTACATGCTTAATATTTCTTCTTTGGAATAGGTGCGTTCGATCTGAATGGCGGTCAACGCTTCTTTAATTTTGCGGTCAAAGGTCTGGGCATAGCCAAAATATAGGTTACGGGCCAATTGCATGGTAATCGTACTGGCCCCCTGCCTTAACTCCATATGCATTAAATCCACCAAAAGCGCCCTTAAAATGCCCGCCAGATTGATGCCCCAATGATTGAAAAAATCACGATCCTCTGTGGAAATCAAAGCGTCGATCACATGTTTGGGGATCATTTCGTAAGGCGTGTAGGTTCGGTTAAAGGTAAAAAATGAATGCAAAATTTCCCCGTCCGCCGAATAGACCACCGTCGCAATTTCCGGATTAATCCGTTCCAATTTTTCCAAAGGGGGCAGTGCTTTACTCAAATGGTGGAAGTAAAAAGCCAGCCCAAGAACAACAACCAACAGCACACCGAGTAAAATTCCTGTCTTTTTGCCCACAGATAGAGAAAAGCCTCTGGATCTTTTTTGAACCGTACTTTTCGATTTAAACCGGGTAAAAGAACCGGTCGGGGTTTTCCGTCTCCTTTTCATTACACTCCTTCATTGTAGATCATCATCGTCATTTAAACAGAATTACATTGCCGGCGGTCATTTCCTGCTCGCCGCCTGAACAATCCTGCTTTATTAAAGAGACCTTGCCACGCGCCCGGACACATTTTTCCTTACCTGCTCTCCGGGGACGGTTCTCCGGGCGCTTTGTGTTTTTTTATTATGGCTTTTCAAGGTTCGTCGGGCCTGCGCCCCTGCACTCCGCAAAATGTCTGGTTCAGGCTTGAACAGGAATGGCAACCCGATTCATCCTCTGCTTTGTTAAATATATAATCTTATAACTTTAAATTAAAATTTTTTCTCCATTAAAAAGAGCCCACGTGAGAAAAACGAAGTTCCCCAGCCTTTCTGTTATTCCTGTCCAGGTGGACACTGGCAAGCACCACGACCTCCGCCATGCTCAGCGTCTTTCAAAAAACAATGACATTTCCTGCTTTGCGCAAGAAGCTTCTGTGAAAATTTAGAAAATTCGCTCTTTTCTGTTAACTACTTCACTTTTTTATTGTTTTTCTTATTTATTTTTTGAAAATTGAAACAAGCGATGAGCAGTTTACGTAAGCAAAAGAAATTCTTTAATGAAATAGCAAATCCAATTAAAAATCAGGGGAAATTATGAAACGTGCAACAGGAATAACGTTAATATTTGCACTTTTACTACTCACTATGGTTGCTTGCGGGCGGCCCGATAGCCGCTCTCAGGCTGCGGCAAAAGGGCAGAAGGACTCCAGCAATCGCCCGAGGCCAGCCATGAAAGCTACAGACAAAGGCATTGAACGGGTGCCGGTGGAAGTCATGCCCGTAACCCGCGGAGATATTGCCAAATATTTGTTGTTAAGCTCCAACCTGGAAACCGAAGTCATGGCCGATGTTTACAGCCGTATTCAGGGTATTGTGGAAAAAATCTACAAAGAAGAAGGGCAGTACGTGGAAAAGGGCGAGGTCATGCTGGAACTGGAAGCCCGCGAATATGAGCTATCGGAAGCCAAGGCACGCGTTCAATACGAACAACAAAAAAGCAATTACGAGCGCTTAAAAGCCATGTTTGAAAAAAATCTGTTAAGCCAGGAAGAATTTGAAAAGGCAGAATTCTCATTAAAATCCGCGGAAATTGCCTGGAACGAGGCCAAACTGCAACTGGATTACACCAAGGTTCGCTCGCCGATCAGCGGCCGGGTTGGGCAACGTCTGGCCAAAATTGGCGAACGCATTCAGCCAACGGACAAACTGTTTTCTGTGGTGGACAATTCACAGGTGATTGCCGTGGTTTACGTGCCTGAAAAAAACATGCGCGAGGTTAAAATCGGGCAAAGGGCCTACGTTACCTCCGATCATTTTGCCGGCGAACAATTCGAAGGCTGGGTAAAACGCATCAGTCCGGTGGTTGATCCGGCCAGCGGAACTTTTAAGGTCACCATTGGTGTGCGCAATCGCGGTGCACGGCTGCGACCTGGCATGTTCGTCAATGTGCATATTGTGCTGGATACGCACAAAAATGTGGTTCTGATCCCCAAAACAGCCGTGGTTTACGAAAATGAAAACATGTACGCCTACGTAGTACGCGATTCAGTGGCCCAGCGCATTAAAATTGTTCCCGGCTACGAAGACAACGAAAAGGTGGAAGTCCTGAAAGATATTGAAGAGGGAGAAATGATCATTGTTGTGGGACAGGCCGGCATGAAAGATCAAACGCCGGTTCGCGTGGTCAATATCCGTCAAAACACGCTGGCTTTAAAAGACTGACCCGACACGTAGGAAGTGAACCCATGAAAGAATCGCAAGAGCATTTCAAAAATACTATTTTTCGCATTACCACAGAACGACCGGTCGCCATTTTAATGGTGGTCATCGGCGTCTTTGTTTTTGGTTTAATCTCTTACCAGCAATTGCCTCTGAACCTCATGCCGGAAATGACCTACCCCAGTTTAACCGTGCGCACCGAATATCCGGGCACGGCTCCGGAAGAGGTGGAAACAGCCATTTCACGCCCCATTGAACAGGCGCTGGGAGTGGTGGACAATCTGGTGTCCATTAGTTCCATTTCCAAAGCCGAACAATCGGACGTGATTCTGGAATTTACCTGGAACACGGACATGAACAAAGCTACCGCCGATGTACGGGAAAAACTGGATCAGGTCATTCTGCCTCTGGATGTTAAGCGGCCCATTATTTTGCGTTACGATCCTTCCTTGGATCCCATCATGCGCATCGGTTTGTACGGCGATGCCAGCCTGACCTATTTACGCTATCTGGCAGAAGAGGAAATTAAACGCGCTCTGGAAACCATTGACGGGGTGGCTGCGGTTAAAGTCAAAGGCGGGCTGGAAGAAGAGATTCGGGTGGAACTGGATGAACAAAAACTGGCCCTGATTGGACTGGATATTCAGACCGTCCGCGAACGGCTGGCTGAAGAAAACATCAATATGGCCGGCGGTAAACTAAAAGAAGGCCAGACCGAATACCTGGTGCGCACCCTCAACGAGTTCCGTTCCATTAAGGAAATAGAAAACATTGTGGTCGGTCGGTTTAATGGCGTGGATATTAAAGTAAAGGACATCGGAAAGGTAACGCGAACCAGCAAAGAGCGCCAGATCATTACGCGGATCGGCGGTAAGGAAAGTGTCGAAATCGAAATCTACAAAGAAGCAGACGCCAATATTGTCGCCGTGGCCCGACGCGTCAAACAAAAATTGTACGGCACTCCCGCTCAACAGGCCTTTGTGCAACGCATGAAACAGCAGGGCAACCTTAAAAAGAACACGGATGCCCGACGCCTGGGACTGCGCGCCAAACAGATGACCAATTTTATTACCTACGGTCTGCCCAAAGGCGTTTCCATCAAAACCCTGTCCGATCAATCGATCTTTATTGAAAATTCCATCAATGAAGTTAAGAACACAGCCATTCAAGGCGGTATTCTGGCCATTCTGATTCTGTTTATTTTCCTCCGCCAATTGGGACCTACAGTGATCATCGGCCTCTCCATTCCACTTTCCATTGTGGCCACCTTTGCCCCCATGAAAATTTTTAATGTTTCACTGAACATCATGTCTCTGGGCGGTCTGGCTCTGGGCATCGGAATGCTAGTGGACAATTCCATTGTGGTTCTGGAAAGCATTGCCCGCTGCCGGGAAGAAGGAGACAATATGATTCAGGCCACCATTCGCGGCGTTAAGGAGGTTGGCGGAGCGGTCACCGCTTCCACATTGACGACCATTGCCGTGTTTTTTCCCATTGTCTTTGTGCAGGGCGTGGCCGGACAGGTTTTTGGCGACTTAGCTTTGACTGTCGTCTTTTCGTTGCTGGCTTCGCTGCTGGTGGCCCTGTTCCTGATTCCCATGCTCTCCTCCAGGCAAATCGGCGCCTTTGTTCAGGGTACCTCTTTGGGCAAATTGCCGGAAGATTTCATCCTTGATTTCAGAGAAAAACAGGAACCGACTAGGGGACAAGGTGGCTTTAAAAAGCTGAGCGCTTCGCTGATCGGTCATTTTCGCGCCTTTTTAATGGCCATCTGGCGAATGGTACAGATCTTTGCCGGAATGATTGTAACCCTGGCCAAAGGTTTTCTGCTTTTCGTTCTGGTTCTGCTGCAACCTGTTCTCTGGCCGCTGCGTTTTGTCAAAAGCGATTTTCGTTACAGCCGCTGGTTGAATTCCTGGGCTGCAAAAAAGGAAGCCCGCTTCTTCCATTTTGTAAACCGCATCTGGAACAACTTTTTTGCCTACCAGGCCGTCAATGCCCTGTACGACGACATGGCTGGCATCTGGAACCAATGGCGTGCAAAAGGCAAGCTGGCGATGGTGATTCATGGCCTGCTACTGCCACTCAAAGCCTTTTTCTATTTTGCAAAATTTTTCTTCTTTTTACTGATGGAAATCTTTTTCCGTTTATTCCACAGTTTCGTTCTGCAACTTACCATTTTTGGTTTCTTGTTCGCCCAATTGTTCAAACTGATGCTCGCTCCGCTATTTGCGCTACTAATTGCGGTTTTTAATTTCGTGTACGGTAAAATTGAACGGGGCTATCCCATTTTGCTGGAAAAATCCCTAAAAAATCGCTACCTGGTGGTGGGCTCGGTATTTGTCGTATTTCTGTTCACTTTGTTGGTCATTGCTCCGCGATTAGGAAGCGAACTCATTCCGGAAGTGCATCAGGGAGAATTTTTTGTGGAAATTCGTCTGCCGGTGGGCACTCCGGTTGAAGAGACCGATCAGCGTCTGGAGATCATTCAGCAACGGATCGGACAGATTCCGCTGGTTAAAATGGTTTCTTCGTTGAGTGGCACGGACAAAAGCGCCTCGACCAAAACAGACGAAGGCGAAAACACCGGACGCATTACGGTTACTTTAAAGCCTTCCAAAAATATGGCGCGTCAGGAAGAACGGGTCATTCGTCAGGTGCGCCAGATTTTTCAGGATTACCCGGGGCTGGAAATGGACATTGCGCGGCCCGTTCTCTTTTCCTTCAAAACACCGGTCGAAGTCCATTTAAAGGGTTTCAATCTGCGTAAATTGCAGGAATTAAGTCACCAATTAGAAGAACGCATGTCCAGAATTCCTGGGCTGGTGGACGTACGGGCCAATATTCAACGCGGCAACCCGGAAGTACAAATCTTTTTTGACCGGCAAAAATTAGCCCGTTACAATCTCAATGTACGCACCGTGGCCTCCATCTTGCGCAACAAAATCCAGGGCGATGTCAGCACCAAATTTAAAGAAGAAGACCGCCGCATTGACGTGCTGGTGCGTCTGCGTGAAGCGGATCGTGAAAGCATAAATGACCTGCGGCGCCTGATCATCAATCCCGCGGGAACGGTGCCCGTGCCCTTAGAAGCCGTAGCTCGACTGCGCATTAAAGAAGGGCCTTCGGAAATCAGACGCATCGATCAACAACGCTCAGCGGTCATTACAGCCAATGTTCTGCCCGGTTACAATTTAAATGAATTAAATCAACGCATCTACCAGGAATTGCAGCAAATGGACATTCCGCTCGATTTCAGCTACGAATTGGCTGGTCAGAACAAGGAAATGGAAACCTCGTTGAACAGTCTCATGCTGGCCCTGGGTCTGGCTATTTTTCTGGTGTACATAGTCATGGCTTCACAGTTCGAATCGCTGCTTCATCCCTTTATCATCATTTTTACCATTCCTCTGGCGGTGATCGGCGTGGTGCTCTACCTGTACGTCTTCCATATTCCGTTGAGCATTGTGGTCTTTTTAGGACTGATCATGCTGGCCGGCATTGTGGTCAACAATGCCATTGTACTGGTCGATTACATCAATCATCTGCGCCGTCAGGGATTACCCAAAGTGGAAGCCATCATGACAGCCGGAAAAGTACGTTTACGCCCTATTTTAATGACCACTTCCACCACCGTTTTAGGTTTGCTGCCCATGGCCCTGGGTTTGGGCGACGGCGCTGAAATTCGTACGCCCATGGCCATCACCGTGATTGTGGGATTGATTACCTCTACCTTACTGACCCTGGTGGTCATTCCAACGGTTTACGACATGGTAAACCGCGAAAGCGCTCCGGCAGTGGAGCCTGCATTACAAAGCGGGAGTGAATCGTAATGCCCAAAAAACAAGAGAAAATAGGTCTATTACCTCGTCTGGCTTTGACCAGACCGGTCACTGTGGTCATGACTCTGCTGGCCCTGCTGGTGGTGGGCTTTATTGCCTACACGCAAATACCGGTAGAGTTGATGCCGGCTGGATTTACACCGCCTTTTTTAGGCGTTTGGGTGCCTTACCCTAATGCCAACCCCGAAGAGGTGGAACAATTTATTGCGCGGCCCCTGGAAGAAAACGTAAGAACCATCAAAGGCGTTAAAAGCGTGGAAACCAACAGCTTTACCAATGGTTGCTGGGCCTTTGTTCGTTTTGTCCAGGGAACCGATATGGACCTGGCCTACAGTCAGCTACGCGACCGACTGGATCGTGCCAAGGCCGAACTCCCGGAAGATGTTGAACGCATCTTCATCCGAAAATGGGGCAATGACGATGAGCCCATCATGTGGGTGGCCATGATTCCCGAAAAACCGCTGGAAGACCCTTACTATTTTACAGAGCAATTGATCAAAAAACCCCTGGAACGTATCGATGGCGTGGCCAATGTGGAAATCTGGGGCGCCGAAGAAAAATCCATTCTCATCTATATTAACCAGGATGCCATCAAAAGCTACAAAATCAATCTGTACAATGTGATTGAATCGTTGCGACAGGACAATTTCTCCATGTCCTCAGGCTATATTCGTTCCGGGGGACAAAAAATTTACGTGCGCTCCATCGGCAAATTCCGCACCCTGGAAGACATTCGCAACATCCCCATCAAAGGAGCCAACATCTTACTGAAAGATGTGGCCGATGTGCGCTACGATGTGCCTGAACGCCAATGGATTCAGCGCATTGATGGACAGCCGGCCATCCAGATCGGCGTGCAAAAAGAATCCATGGCCAATACCGTTCATTTGTGCCGCCAGATCGAACACAAATTGCACGAGATCATGACTGATCCCCGTTTTAGCGGTTTTAAAATGGAAATCCTGTTCGATCAGGGGAAGTACATCGAAGAGTCGGTTGACAATCTACAAAAGGCGGGCATCTGGGGCGGCTTTTTTGCCTTTCTGGTGCTCTACTTCTTTTTACGCCGTTTTCGCATGACCATGATTGTCATTGTGGCCATCCCCCTTTCGATCCTGATCAGTCTGACCGTGATCTACTTTATTGGCTGGTCCATGAATCTGATTACCATGATGGGACTCATGATCTCCATTGGGATGGTTGTGGACAATTCCATTGTGGTGCTGGAAAACATCTACCATAAAAAAGCGCAGGGCCTGGACGTTAAAGAGGCTGCAGCCCGCGGAGCCAGTGAAGTTTCACTGGCTGTTACCATGGCCACCTTAACTACCGTTGTGGTTTTTCTGCCTCTAATTTTGATGAATGACCAGATCGGGTTCAGTTTTTACATGTTGAGGATCGGCCTGCCGGTAATCTTTTCCTTGCTGGCTTCTCTGTTTGTGGCCCTGGTATTTATTCCGTTGGCTGCCAGTCGGATCGTGAGCAGGCGCCAGGTAACAGAACCGCCCATGGTGGAGCGCATCAACGGATATTACCAGAACACGTTACGCTGGGTTCTGACCCATCGCCTGGAAACCTTTTTAATTTTGCTCGGGATTCTGTTTTCCATGAACTTTGCCGCCTCGCATGTGGGACGTACGGACAACATGCAGGGAAACATCAACGATTTTAGATTGATGGTTGACATGCCGGACAATTACACCCTGGAAGATGCCAGGCGCGTGGTTAAAGCCGTGGAAGATTCCATTCGCGCCAGGAGTGATGTGTACCAGGTGCGCACCATTGATGTTCGCTACCGGCAGAACTTCGGGCGCATTCATGTCTTTTTACAACCGGAAGAAAATGAAGAGTGGTACGAAGTCATTTTCAAATCCATGCTGGGCTTTTTAGGTTTGAAAAGGGAACAACGAATGAGCCGCGACGCCGTGGTGGCTGACGTCAAAAAACGGCTGCCGGAATTTGCCGGCGTCAAATATCGCACAACCTGGCAACAGCAGGGCGGAGAGGAAAGCGGTTCTGTAACCGTCAGCCTCTACGGCGACGATACGCGCAAACTGGTGCAACTGGCCAAAGAGGTGGAACGACGACTGAGCTCCATTCCGGAAATCATCAGCGTTGAAACCGATCAGGAAAAGGGACAGGATGAAGTACACATTCTTGTCAACCGTGAACAGGCCCGCAAATATGGCATCAGTCCCCGAGTCATCACCGGTACAATCATGTACGCTTTGCGCGGCATCCAGCTGCCCAAATATCAAACCGAAGAAAAAGAGATCGATATGGTGTTGCAGCTGCGCCCGGAAGACAGAAAAAATTTTGAACAGCTTAAAAACATCACCTTCTTTTCCGCCAATGGCAAAGAAATTCCCCTGGCTGTTCTGGCCAGGCTGGAAGTGAGCAAGGGCTTTGGCGAAATCCATCGCGAAGACGGGAAAACCTACCTGAGCGTAAAAGCCAATACAACATCAAAAGACATCGCCGCCATCTATGCTAAAATAGACCGCGTGATGGAAGGTTTTAAAATGCCCTATGGTTACCGCTGGTCAAAAGGCAAGCGGTTCTTTACCCTGCAGGAGAGCAACCAGAACATGATGTTCGCGGTCATCCTGTCCGTTACTTTTGTCTTTTTGTTAATGGGTATTTTGTTCGAATCATTCGTTTTGCCTCTGTCGGTCATCATTTCCATTCCCTTCTCCTTTGTTGGCGCCTACTGGATTTTGTACCTAACCGACACGCCTTTGGATATGATGAGCCAGATTGGATTCATTATTCTGATCGGCATTGTGGTTAATAATGCCATTGTGCTGGTGGACCTGGTCAATCGGCTGCGTAAACAGGGAATGGACCGTTTATCGGCCCTGGTAGAAGGCGGGAAAAATCGCTTCAGGCCCATCCTGATGACGGCCTTTACCACCATCGGCGGCTTGATTCCCATGGCCATCGGCAACACCAAAATGATAGGAATTCCTTACTCTCCAATGGGACGTACGATTATTGGCGGACTGGTCTTTTCCACCCTGGTCTCTTTGATTGCCGTTCCCTGGGCCTACACCCTGTTTGACGATATGCGCAATTACTTTAAACAGCTCTCGCTGGGCATTTTGAAAAATTCGGCCCGAACAGACCTGGCGGTGGAGGAATAGGCTAAGGGGGCTCAGGTTAAAGCCTGAGTTACAATAGGTTATTTTACGATCAGAATTTTACGCACCTTACTGCCCACAATGCCCGGCGCCCGTAAAAAGTAAAGGCCTGTGGCCACGGGCTGTCCCTGCTCATTTTTCAAATCCCAAAAATATTGATGCAAATTAAAAATTTGATGATAGGGTAACAAGGTACGTACTTTCTGGCCCAGCAAGTTGTACACTGCAATCGGCTGCGCCTCCTTTTGCCAGTAAACCAATTCAATATTCACCGACGAGGCAGCCGGATTGGGAAAGATCCGCCGAAAGCCAACGGACTCGATTAATGGATTGGTGCTCACCTCCTTGCTTTCATCCAGCAGCCAGTTGTCCGGATCAAAGACCAGATGAATGGGCTCTCTGTCAAAGGTAAAGGAATAGTCCTGTGTAAAGCGATCATTTTGCACCGTAATCAAGGTGTCTGTTTCATCGATGAACAACACCAGCAATTCGATGGGCATAACATACAGGGTTTGTTGCTGAGTTTGACGGATGGTCAGGTTGAGCACATGCTCTTTTAAGGGATTTGTGAACGTCTGCCACTCGTACTCGTACATGGGATAAAAGGGATAGTTAAGCCATTGATCAAAAAAGGCGTCTAAATTTTGGCCGGACACGCGTTCGCAAATCTCCTTGAAATTTTCGGTGCGCACCGAGCCATACGTCCAACGCTGATCATTCAAATATTGTTTAAAGGCCTCAAACAGCTGCGCCTCCCCGATTACTTTGCGCAACATGTGCAACACCCACGACCCTTTATCGTACACGATCCGACCAAAAATCTTGCCGAAGTCGGTCGTATCCTGAATAAAGATGGTACCGTCGTCCCAGAAGAGCTGGGTGTTCATGTAGGCATGATAGGCCTGCAGGCCAGGCGGAAAATCGCCAAAGCCGGCCCATTCGGCGTACAGGGCTTCGCAATAACTGGCAAAACCTTCATTCAGCCAGATGTCGTGCCAGGAGGCGCAGGTTACTTGATCTCCAAACCACTGGTGGCCCAATTCATGCACATAGAGGAATCGCCAGCCGGAGGTCACGCGCCCAACGCTGGTCAGAGTCTGATGTTCCATGCCTCCCCGCCAGCCAAACTGAGCCTGGCCATATTTTTCCTGCAAAAAGGGATAAGGCCCTAAGTAGTGAGAAAGAGCGGCAAGATAGTCCGGCATTTCAGAAAAAATCGTCGGCGCTACATTTTGTTCTTCCGGGAAAACGTAATAATCCAGCAGCAGAGAATCGGACGGCGTGTAATGGTAATAATCTGTAAAATGAAAATAGGGCCCGGCCACAATAGAGACCAGGTAGGTAGCGATGGGGTAGCCTTCATGCCAGTGAAAGGTTTGCCAGCCGGTAGAATCCTGAAGGACGTTGACCAGCAGTCCATTGGAAGCGGCCAGATTGCCTGCCGGAACGGTGATAAACATGTCCACGGAATCCGCTTTATCGGCGGGCGTATCTTTACAGGGCCACCATTGACGGGCGCCAAACGGTTCGCTAAGCGTCCACAAGTAAGGAGAACCATCGGGCATGCGGTCAAAAACAAAAGCAATGCTGCCCTGTTCCTGCGGATTACCGGCATAGGCCAGCCAGATCGTTAAATCCTGTCCTTTTTGAAAGGTCTGCTTCAGCTTTAACGTCAATCTGCCGTTCTCTCTGGTAAATGAAGAGGCCGCCCCGCCTACCGAATCGATGCTCATGGGCGAATCAAAATCCAGAGTAACGGTTTTTAAATCGTTTTGTAAGCTGTTCAGGCGCACCGTTGTCCTGGCCCGCACCTGATGTTTAGCAAGATCGATCTTTATTTCGTTCCGGTAATAGCGAACGTCGAATTTTTCCCGATTGGAGTCGTCTGGCCAGGCCAGCGGCTGGCCGTGCAGGCTGTGTTTGGTCTCCGGTTCGTATTGAGCGAACAGAACAGAGGTCAGCCCTAAAAGGAGCAACAGAACTTGGACGGCTTTCATGATCACTCCACCTGTGTAACAAATTCTTCTAATTTCTGTTTTTCATAAAGATCGGCATAAATACCCCCGGCCGCCAGTAAGGAGTCATGCGTTCCATGCTCGGCAATACGGCCCTGGTCGAGCACCATGATTAAATCCGCATGGCGGATGGAAGAGATACGGTGCGAGACCCAAAAGCAGGTTTTGTTGGTCATCACCTTCTTTAAATTCTGCAAAATCTGTTCTTCGGTCACATTGTCCACGGCAGAAAGGGCATCATCCAATAAAAGGATTTTAGGTCTTTTTAAAATGGCGCGGGCCAGAGTAAGGCGTTGCTTTTGTCCGCCGGAGAGATTGATGCCCCGCTCTCCTAAAATGGTCTGGTAGCCATCCGGAAACTCCTGAATGGTCTGATGAATTTGAGCCATTTCGGCCGCCCACCGCACTTCAGCCTGAGAGGCGTCTGGCCTGGCAAAGGCAATGTTGTTACGAATGGAATCGGAAAACAGAAACGTCTCCTGCGGCACGTACCCCAAATGCTCGTGCAACACGCGCAGCGGAATTTGCCTGATGGGCATTTGATCGATCCACAGGCTATTTTCAGGAGCTTCGTAAAGACGGGCGATGAGCTTTATTAAGGTGGATTTGCCCGAACCGGTGCGCCCGATGAGGGCAACCACCATGCCGGCCTCAATTTTAAAATCGATCTCTTTTAGCACCAGAGTCTCGCTTCCCGGATATCGAAAAGAGAGCTGCTTAAACTCAATACTTCCTGTAAGTCTGGTCACGGGACGAACTTCCGGAGGATCGGTAATTTCTGGCCGGGCCTGAAAGATTAACTCCAGACGCTTCATGGATGCCACGCCCTGGTAAAACAGGCCCAGCACCCAGCCCAGCGCAATGGATGGCCAGACCAGCATTCCCAGATAGAGATTAAAAGCCACAAACTGCCCCAGGGTAATGACGCGATTGATGATCAGCTTTCCGCCAATTAATAAGGTCAGCACAATGCTCATTCCAACCAGCAACATCATCATTGGGCGAAAAGCAGCATGAATTTTAACGTAATAAAGACTTTTATCCACGTATTTTTGACTGATGCGGTTAAAATCCCGCCATTCGGCCCGCTCTTTTACATAGGATTTGATGACGCGAATACCGGATAAATTTTCCTGGACTTTGGTGCTGATTTCGGCAAACTGCGCTTGCACAGCGGCGTAGCGTTTGTTGATCTGTCTGCTGAAATAACTGACCAGAAACACCAGCAGGGGAATGGGCAAAAGGGCCACAATGGTTAATAATGTGCTGATGTTAATCATCATCACAAAAACAAAAACCATGGTGCTGGCGGTGTTGATGGTGTACATAATGCCCGGGCCCAGCACAGAGCGAATGGCATTCAGATCACTGGTCATGCGCGCCATGATGTCGCCGGTTAGCGTACGCTGAAAGAACGATTGGGAGAGGGTTTGTAATCTGGCAAACAACTCATTGCGCATGTCAAACTCAATCAACCGGGAAACAACGATGACGGTCCGGCGCATCAAAAAGCGGAATACGCCCTGCACAAGAGTGACCAAAACGATTAACCCGGCGTATTTCAGCAGTTGATTCATCTCAATGGGTTGGTTCAGATAATCGATGGTCTGACGTACAATTTGAGGATTAATGATGGCGATTAAATTACCAATAAGAATGAAAACAACTCCCAGAATCAGTTTAAATTTGTAGCGCATCAAATAGGGCCACAACTGACGAAACAGGCGAATGACATCCATTAAAACATCTCTTTATTGGTTTGCGGTTAATCTAATACAAAATCTAACGATTGGCTACAAAAAAAATTCCTGAAGAGGCGATTTAAAAATTAAAATTTAAAATTACGAATTACGAATTATTTTTTGCGAAGGGGCAAGTTGAGCCCAGGCAGTGAAGGCCTGTGCCGACATGTCATTCTGAATTTGTAACTCGAGCTTCAGCTCGAGACCTCCCTTGGCAGACACAAGCGTGGAAAAGTGTATGTGTGTAAGAGTTAAGAGTGTAATAGTTAATTATTTGAATGGCTGAATAGTTAAATGGTGCTGAGTGTCTTTCTGAGTCACGATTCATCGGGCGGAAGAATCCTTTACACCGGCGTGAAAATTTTATCCTTCTCCCGCTTTGCAGGAGAGTAGGATTAAGTGAGTGAGAGCTAAAACAGGGAATCTTTTACAATTTCCTTCACCCTCTAAAACAATCGTACCCCTTTTAGGCAAAAATTTTCATCTCTTGCTTGATTGTTTGCTGTTATTTTATTTAATTAGCAACTATGGAAGCATCGTATGGTTTTGTAGAGACAAAAGGATTTGTGGCCGCTATTCTGGCCGCGGACGCCATGGTGAAAGCAGCCAGGGTGGAACTGGTCCCTTTTCGAAAGATTGGCGCCGCTTACGTGACGGTTGTGGTAAAGGGAGATCTTGGCGCCTGCCAGGCCGCCGTTGATGCCGGAGCGCGCGCCGCTGAACGTGTGGGCGAATTGGTTTCTTACCACATTATTGCCCATCCCTACCCGGACACAGAGGAGCAGCTGGAGAGTCCAAAGCAAAAGATTTCAGTAACGGATGCGCCGGATTCCAGACCCGGAGCGGCTGGTAAAGGCGCTGCGCGAAAAAAGGAATCCCTTAAAAGACCTCCTGTCAAATCCCAAAGAGCTAAATCGCGGACTAAAAAGCGTCCGTCGTTAGCTCCCGAACAAATCATCTTGCAGTATTTGACAAGCCATCCTGAGGGGGCAACCCTGAACGAACTGAGCGCTATGATTGGCCAGTCAGCCAAAGACGTACGGCTGCTGCTTAAAAAACTGATGGATCAGGACAAAGTCGAGAAAATTCACCAAAAATATTTCAATGTAAAGTGAGTCAGGCATGCAAATTCTGGCCATCATCAACAATAAAGGCGGAGTGGGCAAAACAACCAGCGCCGTTAATTTAGCGGCCGCTTTTGCCGAAAAAGGCAAAGCCACTCTGTTGGTTGACCTCGATCCGGCGGCCAGCGCTTCCATGCATTTAGGAATGGAGCCGGCCGAAGACGAACGCCAGACATTGTGTGATTTTCTCCTCTCCGGCCGGAAAAATTTACCGGATTTTATTTATCCCACCAACTTTCAAGGCCTGGACTGCATCCCGTCTGAGCCGGCCTTAAGCGAATTTTACGAAGAGATGGTCCAGGAGCAGGAAATCGATTTTTTCATTCAGCCGCAAGATTTCCCGAACCAATACGAGCTGGTTTTGCTGGACTGCCCGCCCAATTTAGGCAACCTGGCCTACAATGCGCTGGCCATTTCCAATTTTGTTTTAATTCCTGTGCAAACGCAATTTTTAGCTCTAACGGGTCTGGAGCTGACTCTGAAAACGGTGCGTAAGGTGCAACGCCATTTAAATCCTGAATTAAAAATTTTAGGCTATTTCGGCACCCAATTTGATCGCCGGACGCGAGCCGCTAAAGAGGTTATTCACCTCTTAAAAGAGCGCTTTGCCGATCAGGTGTTCAATACGGTGATTGGTGTAAACACTAAATTAACGGAAGCCTACAACGCCCGGAAACCGATTTTGAGTTACGCCTCTTCGGCGCGTGGAGCAAAAGAATACCGCGCATTGGCTGATGAAATTCTGAAACGGTTGAAGCACATGGCCTGAGCGCGATTTGTTTAAATATTAACCTTAAGGAACGGATTAAAATATGAAACGCGTGATTACAGCCAATACCATTAAACAGGCCGTAGCGGCTGGCAAAAAACAACTTTACGCTCCGCTTAAGGAGACCATCGTCACTCCGGAGGCGCGCACCCTGGCCCAACAGCATGGCGTGGAGTTGCTGGAATTTTCTATGGCCACGCTCGAAGGCCAGCCCATCGATGAGACTTTGATCCGACGGGTCATGGAGCAGGTCATGAGCCAGTTGCCGCCATCCAGGCGGAATTATCAGAAAATCAAATCTGTGGTGGTAGAAGTATTAAGCTCGTATTTACAGAAAAATTCCTGAGGACCCAGGATGCGCTTTGAACAGTGGATGGACAGCAGCTGGAAAAAGAAGCCGACGGTGGTTTTTACCCGCGGAGAAGATGAACGGATTTTACGGGTGGCGCGCCGACTGGCCGATACCGGGCTGGCCAGACCCGTAATCCTGGGCAATCAATTTACCATTCGCGATTTCGCTTCCCAATACAAAATCCGATTGAATGGCGTAGCGCTTCGCAAAGCGCTGCACTTCCCGCAATTTGACCAATATTGCCGCGACTTCAAAAAGCAGTTTGCGGCCGAACAGAAAATACCGCAAATTCGGGAAAAATTACAGGACTCCACTCTGTTTGCCCTGCAAATGGCTCTGCACGGCGATGCGCAGATGATCTTTTTAAAAGAAGCCGATTTTAACCAATATTTGCCGGAAATCAGTCGCTGGCTGGGTGATGAACAAAGCCTGCTCTCTTCATTCACCCTGTTCTGGCAGGAGCGTCCGGCACAGATGTTTGCTCTGACTGATGCCTGGTTCTACCCGAGACCAACAGCCGAACAACTGGCCGATATGGCAGCGGCTACAGCCAGGCATTTTGAGGTGTTAAGCGGGCAGACGGCCCGCGTGGCCTTATTGTCCTTTTCTACCAAAGGCAGCGCCGACCATCCCATGGTACACAACGTGCGCCAGGCCCTGCCACTGGTTCGTAAAAAAGCCCCGGCCCTGAAGGTGGAAGGAGAATTGCAGTTTGACGCAGCCTTTGTGCCCGGCATCGGGCGTAAAAAAACGCCTGGAAACGTATTAAATGGTCAGGCCAATGTTTACGTCTTTCCTTCGCTCAATGCAGCCAACATTGCCCTGAAGATCATTGAAGCGCTGACGCCCTTTCGCACCCTGGGACCGGTCATTCAGGGCCTGAAAGTGCCGGTTCAACTGATTCGGGATGATGTGTGTTCTGAAGGCCTGTTTAATCAGATTATCGTTGCGTCTAATCTGTTAAATGTGTAAACTTAAGAGATAGGCAGGAATTTAAAAATTACGAATCATGAATGCGGTAGGAATCACTGCTTGCTAAAAAAATACAATTAAGGAGTTGCCGTTTTTGATGACATGAGCAGCACTCCATGATTAGAAAACAATGAACGTTAAACTCTACAATCAGGAGAAATTTATGGAAGCATTAGGCATGATCGAGACCAAGGGTCTGGTAGGATTAATTGAAGCTTCAGACGCCATGGTAAAGGCTGCGCGCGTCAAGCTGGTGGCCTGGCAACAGATCGGTGGCGGTTACGTGACGGCGCTGGTGCGCGGCGATGTGGCAGCCTGTAAAGCGGCGACCGACGCCGGTGCAGCGGCAGCCGAACGCGTGGGCGAGCTGGTAGCGGTTCACGTCATTCCGCGGCCTCATGGCGATCTGGAAGATGTTTTCCCCATCAAGTTAACAGGCGATATTAAATAAACAGGAAGGAGCGTTTGATGGAAGCATTAGGCATGATCGAAACCAAAGGTCTGGTTGCTTTGATTGAAGCTTCGGATGCCATGGTTAAAGCGGCCCGCGTCAAGCTGGTGGCCTGGCAACAGATCGGTGGCGGTTACGTAACGGCGCTGGTGCGCGGCGATGTGGCAGCCTGTAAGGCAGCGACCGATGCCGGTGCCGCAGCAGCCGAACGCGTAGGCGAACTGGTAGCAGTGCACGTCATCCCACGGCCCCATGGCGACTTGGAGGAAGTGTTCCCCATTAAATTACCAGAAGCAGCCAAAAAATAAGATAATCTTCCTGAAAGAGGAAAATCATGCATTTAGACGATAAACAAATCGCTCAAATTGTTGAGACGGTTTTAACGCGCCTGGAGCAAAGCGAATCCATGTCCGGTAAGGGGCGATATCCGCAGGGCATCTTTGAGCGCCTGGAAGATGCCGTGGAAGCGGCGCAACAGGCTCAGAAGAAAATTCGCAAACTGGAGTTGCGCGCTAAGATCATCCAGGCCATGCGGGAAGCCGGCAAACAACATGCCCGCGAGCTGGCCGAGCTGGCTGTGAAAGAGACGGGCATGGGCCGCGTGGAAGACAAAGTGGCCAAAAATATTTCCCAGGCCGAACTCACACCCGGCATTGAAGATTTACAACCTCAGGCCCTTTCCGGTGATCATGGATTAACGCTCATTGAAAACGCAGCCTGGGGCGTCATCGCCTCGGTGACCCCTTCCACCAATCCGGGCGCCACGGTAATCAATAATTCCATTAGCATGGTGGCTGCCGGAAACGCGGTGGTTTTTGCTCCCCATCCGGCGGCTAAAATGGTTTCGCAAAGAGCCATCGAAATCCTTAACCAGGCCATTGAGTCGGCCGGCGGGCCGCCCACCTTGTTGACCACTGTGGCCCAGCCTTCTATCGAAACGGCACAAAAACTGTTTATCTTTCCCGGGATCGATTTGCTGGTGGTTACCGGCGGAGAATCGGTGGTAAGAGCAGCTAAAAAGGTAACGGACAAACGGCTGATGGCAGCCGGCGCGGGAAACCCGCCTGTGGTGGTCGATGAAACAGCCGATATTCCCAAGGCTGCCCGCGACATCGTCTGGGGCGCTTCGTTTGACAACAACATCGTCTGCGCCGATGAAAAGGAAATTATTGCCGTGGATGCCATTGCCGATCACCTTAAGGAAGAGATGAAAAAACACAATGCCGTGGAATTAACGCCCCAACAGAGCGAAGAACTGGCCCACATCATCCTGGAAGATTACCCGGGGCCTAAAGCGCGCATTAACCGTAAATGGGTGGGCAAAGAC
The DNA here is from genome assembly GCF_056497305.1 of Caldithrix sp. Classification (NCBI taxonomy): domain Bacteria; kingdom Pseudomonadati; phylum Calditrichota; class Calditrichia; order Calditrichales; family Calditrichaceae; genus Caldithrix; species Caldithrix sp. The sequence continues at coordinate 28,144 of NZ_JBSMDE010000158.1, forward strand.
GCCTACTTCTTCGCCAAAGAAATTGGTCTTGATGTTCCCAAAGCGACGCGCCTGCTGTTTGTGGAAACCGATAAGGATCATCCATTTGCCAGGCTTGAACTGATGATGCCGGTCATTCCGCTCATTCGCGCTGCCGATGCGGACAAAGCCATTGATCTGGCCATTGAACTGGAACGCGGCCTGCGGCATACTGCGGCCATGCACTCCCGCAATATTGACAACATGCATCGCATGGCCAATGAGATCAATACCAGTATTTTTGTCAAGAATGGCCCCTGCCTGGCCGGGTTGGGTTTCGGCGGTGAAGGCTGGACATCCATGACTATTACCACGCCAACCGGCGAAGGCGTTACTTCGGCGCGCAGTTTTGTGCGTCTGCGTCGTTGTGTGGTTGTCGATCATTTTAGAATTGTTTAACGCGGAGCAAATATTCTTTGCAACATATTAATGAACGCCTGAATAAATTGCAAAAACTGGTCAACGATCCCCAGAGGACAACTATTGACGGCTCCTGGCATGTGGGCATCGATTTAGGCACGGCCAACATCGTTCTGGTAGTTACCGATGATCAGGACGAACCGCTGGCCGCCTTTATGGAATGGGCCGAGGTCGTGCGCGATGGCGTTGTGGTCGATTACATCGGCGCGGTGGATATTGTGAAACGCCTGGTGCAGCAGGCTGAACAAAAACTGGGCGTTAAAATTACGCAGGCTATCACTTCCTTCCCTCCGGGAACCGATCCCCGCACTTCCCGCAATGTAGTGGAAAATGCCGGGTTGAAAGTCGAAGCGCTGATTGATGAACCTTCCAGCGTGCTTCATCTGCTGCGCATTGCCGAGGGTGCTGTGGTGGATATCGGAGGAGGTACCACCGGCCTGTCCGTTGCCCGGAAGAGCAAGATTATTTACACGGCCGACGAGCCCACCGGCGGTCACCATGTAACATTGACCATCGCCGGTAACCGGCGTATTTCGTTTGAAGAAGCCGAACAGATGAAACGCGCGGCCCAAACCAACGGTTTGATGGCCGTGGTAGAACCGGTATTTCAAAAGATGGCGGAAATCGTCGGCAATCATTTAAGGCCATTTGGGGTGAAGGATGTTTACCTTTCCGGCGGCACTTTTTGTTTCCCTGGTATCCTCGACGTTTTTAAACAGGTACTGCCGGATTTCAATTGGATTCTTCCTTCCCAACCGTTATTTTTGACGCCGCTGGCCATAGCGTCATTTCGCAAAACACAGGATTAAATATGGATCGCGTACAACTCTTAGAAAAAATTCGCGAAGCTGGTATTATTGGTGCCGGAGGCGCCGGATTTCCTACTTACAAAAAGCTGGATGCCAGTGTGGAACACGTCATTGCCAATGGAGCAGAATGCGAACCCCTGCTTTACAAAGATCGGGAAACCATGCTGCAGGAAGGCAAAGCGCTATTCCGCGGATTGCAAATCATGCAGCAGATTACAGGCGCCCAAAAAGTAACCATTGCCTTAAAAGAAAAGAACCGCGACATTGCACAAATTTACGCCGAAATGGCCCGGCAACACGGTTTTGATTTCTTCATCTACAAAGATGTCTATCCTGCTGGCGACGAATACATTCTGGTTTACGAAATTACCGGACGACGCATTCCACCGGGCGGCATTCCCTTACAGGTGGGCGCTGTGGTGGATAATGTGGAAACCATTGTCAATATTGCCCACGCAGTTGACGACGACCAACCGGTGGTCGATAAGTTCATCAGCATTACGGGAGCGGTTCAACAGGCCATTTCTTTACGCGTTCCGGTGGGCATTTCCATTGCTGATTGCCTGGAACTGGCGGGCGGAGTTACCGTTGAAAACCCTGCCGTTTTAACCGGAGGCGTGATGATGGGCGGCGTTGAATTTGATCTGCAAAAACCGGTCAGTAAAACGCTGGGCGGTTTAATCGTTCTTCCGCAGGATCACTATCTGGTAAAAAGGAAAACCACACCGCGCGAATCGTACACACGCATCGGGCATGGGCAATGCGATCAATGCTCGCTTTGTACCGAGATGTGCCCGCGCTACATTATGGGCTACCCCATCGAACCACACAAAGTGATGCGCACTCTTTTGCTGACCGGCGAAGCCAAAGAACGCGCCAGCCTGTGGGCCCAATATTGTTGCGAATGTAACGTTTGTACCTTAATTGCCTGTCCGGAAAGTCTGGACCCCAAAAATATTTGCGTGGACGCCAAACAGCTTCTGCGGGAAAAAGGTCTTTCGCGCACAGAAGATGAGCTGGAATATCTGTTTCGCGATGTGCATCCGGCGCGCGAAGGACGCGAGGTGCCCATCCCCACGGTTTACCGCCGTCTCGGGTTAACCGAGTACGATCGTCCGGCAAAATTTAAAGCGCTGGAAGTTCGGCCACAAAAGGTGGTTCTACCGCTCGATTCGCATATTGGGGCGCCGGCCAGACCTTTGATTTCCGTGGGCGACACCGTTAGCAAAGGCCAGAAGATCGCCGACGTCGAATCCGATCAATTGGGCAGTCCAGTCCATGCCAGCATGGACGGTCAGGTAACGGCCATTGAAGCGCAGAAGATTATCATCGAAAGAGGAGCTTGAGCATGAAGGGCGCAGCCATTGGAATTGTCGAAACTTCATCCATTGCCAAAGGCTACGAAGTGGCAGATGCCGTGTTAAAAAGAGCTGACGTGCAAATTGTCGTGAACCGCACCATTTGTCCGGGTAAGTACATGGTTCTGATCAGCGGCGACGTGGACGCCGTTAATGCCAGCATCGAAACCGGCGTAAAAATCGGGGCCCACACGGTAGTCGATTATTTCATCATCCCCAATGTTCATCCCGATGTGTTTCCAGCCATTAGCGGCGTGTCCCATTTGCCGGAGATTAAAGCTCTGGGCGTGATCGAAGGCTTTTCTGTAGCCTCAGTGATTGAAGCGGCCGACGCTGCGGTCAAAGCCGCCGAAATCCAGTTGATCAATGTGCATCTGGCCATGGCCATTGGCGGTAAAGGGTACGTCAGTCTAACCGGCGAGGTGGGCGATGTGGAAGCCGCCGTGGCCGCCGGAGCAGCGGTCATTGAAAATAAAGGGTTGTTAGTGGAAAAAGTGATTATCCCATCCCCGCGTAAAGAGATCATCGAAGAATTTATCTAAGGCAGCAAAGCCGCAACCAAAAACCTTCCTTGGGGATTTAAACAACCACAGAGAGCACAGGGAAGTATTTTTAAATTAAAAATTAAAAATTACGAATTACGAATTAATTTGCGAAGGGGCAACTTATGCCCAGGCGGTGAGGAACCGTGC
>NZ_JBSMDE010000159.1:0-52334 GCF_056497305.1 Caldithrix sp.
ACACCTGAGCTGCAAACGCCTTTGCTGATCACAAAACCGACAATTTTAATACACTGCAGGCCTTCATCTTTAAGGCAGCAGAGCCTAAACCAACAACATTTCTGCGCTGGGATTAAAGCAACCACAGAGAGCGCCGAGAAGTCACAGAGAGCTCAAAAAATTAATTTTAATAAAAAATTACTAATTACGAATTATTTTGCGAAGGGGCAACTTATGCCCAGGCGGTGAGGAACCGTGCCGGCATGTCATTCTGAAAATCCCTTACATTGGTAGACCATTCGAAAGAGCAATGTAACTCGTGCTTTAGCTCGAGATCTGCCCTGGCCGGCTGAATCTCCCCCTCGCCAGTGCATCAGAATTCTAAAAAAAGAGTTACTCCCCATTCTCTCCTCTTTTTACATCGTAAGGTAAGATGTAAATCGAATTGGTAAAGGGATTGATATCGATGTACACATTAACGCCGTAAACCTGCTGAATCAAATTGAACTGCAGCACTTCGCGCGGCGGACCGGATTTCAAAATCTGGCCTTCATTGAGCAGCAGAAGGCGATCACAAAACTGAGCAGCCAGATTGACCTCGTGCGTAACCAGAACCACGGTCTTTTTTTCGTTAAGGCTCAACTGTTTCAACAGTTTTAAAATGGCGATCTGGTGTTTTAAATCCAGTGAAGCGGTGGGTTCGTCCAGCAGAACGATGGGCGTGTTCTGGGCCAAAACGCTGGCAATAATCACGCGCTGTTTTTCCCCTCCGCTCAGCGAAGAGAACATGCGTTGTTCCAGACCGTGCAAATCGGTTAGCTCAATGGCCTTCCGCACAAAGGGCTCGCCCTGCGGGTCGCCGCCGATGATTCCCGTAAAGTAAGGGTAGCGTCCCATTTCGATCACCTGGCGCACGGTAAAGGGAAAGGTTAGATCCACGCTCTGCGGCACATAGCCGATGGTTCGCGCAATGGCTTTACGTTTCCAGCTTTTCAGATTTTTACCAAACAACTGGTAAGTTCCCTGAGTGGGAGGGTAGAGCGCAGCCATCACTTTGAGTAAAGTCGATTTGCCAACACCATTAGGTCCGATAATACCGACAAATTCCCCGCCGGCAATTTCCAGATCGATATGTTGCAGCACAGGCTCCTCCAGATAGGCAAAGGTAACCCTGTGCAGACGCATGACCGTTTCTTCCATGGAAATCCTGCCCTGAATGTTTTGTCCATGAACAACTTACTATTTTTTAATGGTTGAATGCAACTGCCGCATCCGCCTGTCATTTCGAATCCCGATTCATCGGGATTTTACACTTGCAAACAATTGGTAAGCGCAAGGTTACTCGAGCTTTAGCTCGAGCCGCGCACTGGCACCCCGAACAAATGTCCCGCCTAAATGTAGCGTAACCTGAACTTCAGCTTGAGACTTTCAATTTCTTTAGAAAATGTTTCAGAAGCTTCTGCCCTGCATTTTAAGGACGCTTCAAATTTATTTTTACGTTAATCCCATTCTTGCGTAATTTATTGCGATGAGTGAGTACATTTTAGGTATTTCGGCCTTTTACCATGATTCGGCAGCGGCCCTGTTAAAAGATGGGCAAATCGTAGCTGCAGCACAGGAAGAGCGTTTTTCGCGCAAAAAACACGATCACGCTTTTCCCCTTCAGGCTATTCGATATTGCTTGCAGGAGGCCAGGATTAAAACGGACAGGCTGGATCATGTCGCTTTTTATGAGAAGCCTTTCCTCAAATTTGATCGTATTCTGGAAACCTATTTAACCACAGCCCCTCTGGGATTGCGTTCATTCCTGATGGCCATTCCCCTGTGGATTTCCGAAAAGCTCTGGATTCCGGATTTAATTCAAAAGAAATTGAATTACAACGGTCCGCTCTATTTTGCAGAACATCACGAGTCGCACGCCGCCTCCGCTTTCTTCCCTTCGCCTTTTAAACAGGCGGCCATTTTGACCATGGACGGAGTGGGCGAATGGACCACCAGCTCCATCGGGCGCGGAGAAGGAAACACAATTGAACTAATGATGGAACAAAAATTTCCGCATTCGCTGGGTTTGCTCTACTCTGCTTTTACCTATTTTACCGGATTCAAAGTTAATTCCGGCGAGTACAAGTTGATGGGCCTGGCTCCTTATGGTCAACCCCGCTTTGTGCAGACGATTTTAGATGAATTGCTGGACCTCAAAGAAGACGGTTCGTTCAAATTGAACATGAAGTATTTTAACTATCTGGGCGGTTTGACCATGACCGGCCGCCGGTTTGCCAGATTGTTTGGCGGCCCGCCGCGCAAACCGGAAGCAGCTTTAACGCAGCGTGAAATGGATCTGGCAGCTTCGATCCAGCGCGTTACGGAAGAGATTGTGCTACGCATGGCGCGTTACGTAAAACGGCTTACCGGTCAGAAAAAGCTCTGCCTCGCCGGGGGCGTGGCTCTAAACTGCGTGGCCAATGGCAAATTACTGCGAAGCGGGTTGTTCGATGACTTATGGATTCAACCGGCTGCCGGAGACGCCGGTGGCGCGCTGGGCGCCGCTTTACTGGTCCATCACCACTATTTGAAACATCCGCGTCAGGCTGATGAAATCCATGATCAGCAAAAGGGATCGTACCTGGGGCCATGGTTTTCAGATGCGCGGATTGAAGCCTTTTTACGAAAAACAGGCGCGCCCTACGTCAGGCTCTCAGATGAACATCTGTTTGAAATGGTGGCCGCTGAACTGGAAAAGGGGAAAGTCGTAGGCTGGTTTCAGGGACGAATGGAGTTTGGCCCGCGCGCCCTGGGCAATCGCTCCATTTTAGGCGATCCCCGCCACCCACAAATGCAGCGCAAAATGAATCTGAAAATCAAATTTCGCGAGAGTTTCCGCCCATTTGCTCCAGCCGTTCTGGAAGAGGATGCCAGGAACTGGTTTCAGATTGACCGTCCCAGTCCTTACATGTTACTGGTGGCGCCGGTACACCCTCTTAAGCGAGTGGCCTCTGAACAACAGGGGCCGGCCCAGGGTCTGGAGCGCCTGCACATCAAACGTTCGCATATTCCGGCTGTGACCCATGTGGATTATTCGGCGCGTTTGCAAACGGTTCACTCCCAAACCAATCCGCGTTTTTACCGGCTGTTGCAAGCCTTTAAAGAAAGAACAGGTTATCCGCTACTCATCAATACTTCTTTTAATGTGCGCGGCGAACCGATTGTGGCCTCTCCGGCCGATGCCTATTACTGTTTTTTACGCACGGAGATGGATCTGCTGGTTCTGGGCAATTATCTCTTACGTAAAGAAAATCAACCCACGCAACAAATCGAGAAAGCCAGAGAGGAGGTGTTTGAACTTGATTAGAACACTTTGGCAAGAGCAACCCACGCGCCGTGTACTGCGCCAATTTGTGTTAACCGTCGGGCTGCTGTCCCTGGCGTTTTTGATCTGGGCCGTTTTTACTGATCATTTGATTTTAGCAAAGATCTTTGCCGCTCTGCTCGTTGTCCTATTGAGTGGATGGTTGATTCGCCCCCTGCTTATCCTGTTTTACCGAATCTGGATGACATTGGGGCATGGATTGGGCTTTATCATGTCGCGCCTGATTCTTTTGCTAATATTCTATTTAATTTTTACCCCCATTGGCTTTGGTCTTAAATTATTCAAAAAGCAAACTCTGGATTTAAAATGGGAGCCCCAAAAATCGACCTATTGGCAAAAGCGCCAGACCACACAAAGTGATTTGACGAAATTGCATTAATCATTACACTAAAAGGAGCCGGAATGAGTAAAATCAAAATTGTGGGAGAATACCTGAAATTTTTAAAATCACATAAAAAGTGGTGGTTGTTGCCCATTGTCTTCGTACTTTTCTTCCTGGGAATAATCATTGTGCTGGCCCAGGGGAGTCCGGTAGCGCTTTTTATTTACAGCCTATTTTAGAGATGATTTTGAAATATTGCCGGCCATTGTTACGTTTTAATCCCAAATAAGGGTAGGCTTATGGATTTAGAACTATTAAAAAACACGCTGATCAAGCTTTTCCACCGTGGTTTTGAAAAAGAAAAAATTCAAAAACTTTTTAACTATCTGGCGCAAATAGATGAAAAACAGCTCCGCAAACTCTATCCGAACCATCTGGCCATTAAACTGGACTTTGATTACCAGGAAACTTTAAAACTGGTGACCTATGGCGTGCTTGACGGTCTGTTTGAGATGGAATGGCAGGTGTTTTGCCCGCATTGCCACAGCCTTAATTTTGAAACGCCCACCTTAAAAAATTTGCGTGTGCATGAACATTGCCAGGTTTGTGGTTCAGAATACGAGCCGGAAGGCGATCACAATGTACAGGTAGTGCTGGCCTTACATCCCCGTTTTTTTGATGAAGTTTTAAAAAAAGACGACACAGAAGCGGAAAAGATCGATCCCCGGCTAAAACCGTTAACGGTGCTTGATCTGCTGGGATACCCGGATTTTAGAGAGCAGTTTAGCGAACAGGTGCCGCGTTTGAATCAGGGCATAAAAATTCGTAGTGTGAGCATCATGTTCACCGATTTAATCAGCTCCACCAGTATGTACGAGAAAATTGGCGATGTCCAGGCCTTTTTACTGGTCAATGAGCATTTCGAAATTCTGTTCAACACCATCATTGAAAAATATGGTGGAGTGATTAAAACCATTGGTGATGCCGTCATGGCTGTTTTTAAAGATCACACATTGGCGCTGGAAGCGGCCCTGGAGATCAAAGAACACGTCGATCACTTCTTTAAAATGCGTTTGCCCCATTTTTCATCGGGAATTAAAATCAGTTTACATGCTGGCCCGGCTATTGTGGTTAACCTGAACGACACCTTTGATCTTTTTGGTTCAACGGTCAATAAAACTGCGCGCCTGGTCTCTTACGCCAAACCGCAGGCCATTGTGACCAGTCAAGAGTTTTTCAATCAGACCAAAAAGGAACTCAATCGTTTTTCGGTGGGCAAGGTTTCTAAAAAAGAGGTGTTGTTAAAAGGCCTGAATGGCAAAGAAGAGGTCTACTTTTTTTATGTGCAGTAATTCAAACACTGTGTGTAATTTGCCTTCCATTCAGGAATTAAAAGGAACCCAGGGATGTAAGAGTCCGGGCCGGGCCATCAGGTCAAACCTTTGAGTAAGAGAACGATGCCATTGGAACAAGGTTTTATTCAGGTTTACACGGGCAACGGAAAGGGGAAAACTACCGCGGCCATTGGACAGATCATTCGTGCTTTAGGCCATGGCTTTCATGTGTACCTGGCTCAGTTCATGAAGAATTTTCCCTATGGCGAACGGAAAATTTTACGTCGTTTTGGTTCGCAAATAATCATCAAAAACTGGGGAAACGATGCTTTTGTATTTCAGAAACGGCCGCCCTCAAACGCCTTGCGGACGGAGATGTTTCAGGGATTGCAGGAAGCACGAGAGGCCATGCTTGGTTTAAAGTATGAGCTCATTGTACTGGATGAAGTGCTGGTTTCCATCTATTTTAAGCTGTTTACAACGGAGCAGATTGTAGATTTTTTAAAACAGAAACCGCGGTCCGTTGAAGTAATTTTGACCGGGCGTTATTGCCCTAAAGAAATCATTGAAATGGCCGATCTGGTGACTGAAATGAAAGAAATAAAGCACTATTATCAGCAAGGCATTACGGCCCGGAAAGGATTTGAAAATTGATGGGTTTGCGTTAAAAATTTAACTTGTTTTTAATCGAATTAATTTTTAAAATGGAGTGTGACAGGGGCGGGGTGAAATCAACATTTTTCTTTTTTTAAGCGCGCGATCTCTCGAATATGGCTCCTTTCGGAAATGAACAAACGTAAAAAAATTAAAAGAGGTGGGCAGCATGTTTTTAGATATGTTTAAACACAAGGGGAAGTTTGTATCTGTAGCCGGTCGGCGCAATATTAAATCCTACCAAAATCTCTATCTGGTTAATAAAAAGAAGATGAACGAAGGGCAGCTTCCTGTTCATCCAGAAAATAAATATTGGGGGGACAATGAACTGGCGCGTAACATCTATGTCAAAAAGTATTTTGTTAAGGATTTGAATAATAATCTGGTAGAACACCGTCCGGAAGACCTTTTTAACCGCGTTGCGTCCTTTGTGGCCGCTATCGAAACAGACCCCAAGAAACAGGAAGAATGGGCCGAAAAATTTTACCGCTACATGTACGAAGGGTATTACATTCCTGGCGGACGGGTGCTGGCTGGTGCCGGGGACCTTTACCGCCTCAAGACCCTGGCCAACTGTTTCGTCTCGCAAATTGCCGGTGACAATATTGAGGCCATCTACCAGTCTGCCTATGAATGTGCGCGTACCTACTCGTACGGTGGGGGCATTGGCGTAGATATCTCCGTGTTGCGTCCTAAAAATTCGGTTGTACATAATGCAGCCGACACATCTACAGGAGCCGTGTCTTTCATGGATCTGTTTTCTTTAACCACTGGACTAATCGGGCAGAGCGGTCGGCGCGGCGCGCTGATGCTAACTATCGATGTCAAACACCCTGACGTTATCGATTTCATCAAAGTTAAAAAAATTCCTAACTGGGTAACCAAGCAGATTGTTGAACAGCTTAAGTGGACCAATCAATTCGATAATTACCAGCTCAAAGAGATCGAAAAACAGGTCATGGAAAACACCCAGGTGCGTTTTGCCAACATCAGCGTCAAGGCTTCTGATGAGTTCATGCAGGCTGTTTACGAGCAGAAAAATTATGGACCGGACAAAATTCTGGTTTACAAAAAATTCAACAAGAGCATGCTGTCCAGCGCCTATCTGGAAGAAACGCAACACTATTCCATTCAAATTCCGGCAAAGAATATCGAAGAATATGAGTTGTTCAAGGTTTTTGGCGATATCAGCTCCTTAAATGATTTCCTTTACAAAAATTACGAATTGATCATTACCGAAACGGACCTGGGCGATCCAAACAAGCGTGATGTGTACGGAGACCTGGTCTTACCCATCGATTCCGAACCCTTTGACCTGGCCTTAAAATACAGCGGCGATTTTATGCTCTACTTTGCCTCCAAACCGACGGGCGAAATTCGTCGGTTGATTAAAGCGCGTGAAATCTGGGATGCGTTTGTCGAGGGAAATTACAAAACAGCTGAGCCCGGCTTGATTTTCTGGAGTAAAATGAGCAAATACTCGCCGTCCAACTATGTGGGGCGGCCAATTTCAGCAACCAACCCCTGCGCCGAGGTGCCTCTGGAAGATGGGGGCGCCTGCAATCTGGCTTCCATTAACCTTTCCCGCTTTGTGAAACAGGGCTATCAGCCAGAGGCTGAGATCGATTGGGGTACCTTAAAATCGGTAACGCGGGCCGTGGTGCGATTTCTGGACAATGTGGTGAGCTGGAACGAAGTGCTCAATCCCTTAGAGAAGCAACGCAAAGCGGCTGCCGAAACGCGTCGCCTGGGGCTGGGCATCATGGGCGCCGCCGACATGCTCAATCAGTTGGGCATTGGCTATGATTCTGACGAAGGCATTGCCCTCCTGGAAAAAGTCATGCAAACCATTGCCGATGAATCTTACCAGGCCTCGGCTGAGCTGGCTGCCGAAAAAGGCCCCTCTCCCATTTTCGATTACGAAAAATATGCCCAGGGTCCTTTCTTTAAAGAAGCGCTTTCAAAGGAAACCCGCGAGCTGATTAAAGAAAAGGGGTTACGCAATATTGCTATTCTGTCGATTGCTCCTACCGGTTCGATTAGTAATATTGCACTCAGTTTCAAAATCGGAGACAAACATTATCTGGGCGTCTCTTCCGGTATTGAGCCCATTTTCGCGCTCTACTACACCCGTCGCTCGGAATCGTTTGGCAATCAGTTTTTCAAAGTGTTCCATTCCACGGTTCAGGCCTATATCGATTTACACAATCTACAGGACAAGGTGGCCAATGCACAGACCGAAGCGGAATTGACCGATTATTTGCCTCCACACTTTTTCCGTACCGCCCATCATGTGAATGCAGAAAAGCGTGTGGACATCCAGGGTAGATGCCAGAAATATGTGGATCACAGCATTTCATCTACGGTTAATCTGCCGGAAACCATTGAGCCCGAGGTCATTTCCAACATCTATTTGCTGGCCTGGAAAAAGGGCTTGAAGGGCATTACTATTTATCGGGACGGAAGCCGCTATCCGATTTTGACCGTGGACGGACAAAAGACAGAATTTCAACGCATGAAAGAAAAATTATTTAAAATTTTGTTGAATGATGCCAAAGAAGAGGTTACATTAAAAGGTGACGATGTGATCCAGACACCCGATGGCAAATTGACTACGGTGTACCACTATTTAAAATCAATGGAGCACAATAACGGCTAAATATGAGGAGTAATGCTTATCATGATTAAGATTAGAGATCAAAAATTTGAAATTAAAGAAGTTAAACACGAAGAACCTTTAGACAACGTAACGGATCATGTATTGGAACGACCGGACGTGGTCAATGCCAAGGTATACCGTTTGCGCAGCGGTTTTGTGAAACACAGCGTGTACATTACTCTGGGTTACATTACTCAAAACGGCAAAAATCGTCCAATCGAAATTTTTATTAATAGCAAAGACCTTACCAAGAATGCAGAATATGCTGTCTTAACGCGTTTAATTTCAGCCATCTTTCGCAAATCGGCCAATCCGGTTTTTATTCTGGAAGAATTAAGCAGCATTCACGATCCCAATGGTGGATATCATAAAAACGGGAAATACATCCATTCTTTTTATTCAGAAATTGCCGATGTGATTGAACGATTCTTCCGCGAAATCGGCTGTATGAATGAGGAAGAAGAAGGCGACCCTTCGATTATTCCTGAAGTCACCAAGGTCCTTAATCCCGAGATGGAACCCAAAACGCCAACCAACACGGAATTTTTTATTTGCCCCGAATGCAATCAGAAAAGTGTAAAGATGGAAAATGGCTGTTTAACCTGTGTCAATCCGGAATGCACTTACAGTAAGTGCGACCATTAAGAATTTTTGTCAAGACCTGAATTTTGTTACCTCCCACATCCCTTTTTCTCCGAAAAGCAGGCTTAGAGGAAAATCAGTCAGTTGGGAAGCCCGGGTTTCCGAACTACGCCTGAAGCTCAACCTGTTTGTCATTTCTACCGCTGCCTCGATTGCGCGAGGAAGAGCGGAGAAATTCTGCTCTAGCGTAAGGGCCAAGCATTTTCCTGAAGATGGTTCCAAAAGTGTATTCCATAGGCGCGGCAGGTATTTTTTTGAAAAATTAACTTTTCTTACAAGACGTTTAATAAAGGTTCATTTAAGTAAGACGATCTTCTTCGTTTTTATTTGTAATTGATTTAATACGTTGGATTTAAATTTGATGCGCACCAGATAGGTTCCGCTGGAAAGCAAAGCATTTCGATCGGATTGCCCATTCCAGGGAAAGTGGTAGGTGCCTTTTGGAACCATTGTTTGTACCAGAGTTTTTACTTTTTTACCATTCACATTAAAAATAGTAATAGTCAATTTACCGGACGCTGGAGTTTGTAAACGGATGGTGGTTTGAGGATTGAATGGATTGGGATACGCACTAACCAGTAACGCGCTGTGCAGAACAGAAGGTTGGCTCTTTGCAATAGGCGTGGCTGTAACCGTTAGCTGCAAGGAATCAATGACCAGTGGTAAATTTGGAATTTGTTGATAATAGGATTCGAATGTCCGAACTTCGGGCGTATTGTACTGGAATAGATCTGCCACAAAACGGGGACTCAGACTCTGGTAATTCAATTTAACCGTTAACACATACTGATTATTTATGTTCAAGCCGCCAATTTTGTAAAGAACGGTGTCACTTCCGGAACCATTGCGATTGAAATCCGCATCGCTAACAGCCTTTCCAATGATGGCCGTGGAATCGTACGCCGGGCCATTTACACTAAATCCCTGCGGCGGGATGCGATTGTCTTTAAGATAACCGGCAGCGCGCAACAGGGTGTAGTTAACGTTGTTGTCCACGTCCTTCATCACCGATTGGTAAATTTGCACCTGTTCCGGTTTGGTAATTATTGTGTAATGCGGTTCGAAAGGTTCGGATAAGTAGCGAATTTCTCCTGAATCGGCATCCCATGCGCCGGATTCAAACAACACCTGTCCCTGTGCATCGTTTAAGCGTAGTTCCAGCCAGGCACGCCGACTGGGGTAAGCGGTTGGAAACTTGTGTCCGGTTTTGTTCTGAACGGCTATTTTGATCAGCAGAGAGTCATTGGTTAACCATTGGTATTGGGCCGATAGTTCCGCGGTTTCATTCTGCAAAATCCGAACGGTTCGCGCGATGGTGCTGTCAATTTGTGCGTCGGTAGCAGTTAAACCCAGGTCGGCACGATTGGCTCTTAATAATTGCAGCATGTAAACGTTACCGCCCACAAAATAATGCAAGGCAAATTTGCTGCGCGCTCCCAGAGAGTTGGGGCGGTTAGAAATGATAACGCTCTCCTCAAGTTCTGGCATATGACAGGTCTGGCATTGTACATTGCGGGCCGGAAAGACGCTGTTTTTCCACTCCAGGTAAGGCGTCTGTTCCGGCGCCTCTCCCACCACATTGCCGTCGTTATCCACATAAGGCGTGAACAGAGTGTGACAGGTGGCGCAGAGCTCCGATTGCAACGTTTGAGCGCCGTAGGTTGGCGTGTAGTTCACATTATTTTGCATGGGGCCCGTTAAAGGATTCTGGAATGGTCCATAAATGAGACGATCATTTTCAATGAGATAATGTCCGCTGAAACTTACCGATTGGCCCAGGTTATCGCTTTTAATCTGGTGACAAACTGTGCAGCTTACTCCGTCCATGGCCAGTGGATCTGTTTTCATCTCGGCGATTGTGTAGCCGGAAGCGCCGTTGTAGATGGCTTCGGTGCGCCCCATGGGCGCATGGCAGGTGGTGCATTTGTCTTCAATGACACTTTGCAAATGTGGATTGGCTTCAATTTCCGCAGAAACTTTTGCCTGCCAGAAAGGATCTCGGGCTGCATTGGCCATCATTGTGGAACGCCATAAAGTAACCGGCGAAACATCATGTCCGTGGGCATCTAACAACGCGCTTGTGTTAGGAGACCCGGGCTGATGGCAGGTGGCGCAATTGCCTGAACCGCTAAACAGAGTAGAGGTTTGCGTGGGCAGGTTCTGCGCCATTAAAGATGTTAATCCCAGCCCTACCATGACTGCAAGAAGAAATAATTTAAGCATATTCCTCCAAAGTCTTTGTGATTTTTACATTTTACACATGGCCAATTGCAGTATTGCTGCCTCCCGAATTTCCTGATGGCTCTTTTTAGACCATACGGAAATAACATTAAATATTATCGATCAATGAGTAAGTATCTTTAATGGCTACGACGACTCCCATTCTTTTCAAAGTAAAGGTAAATTCCGTTTGATTTAAAAAGACAGTTTTCTTTTCTGCATCACACTTTCATTCAAAGTTAAGTACAATGTTCATCGCTTTGTTTTCGAACGTAAAGGCTGAATGTTGCTATTTTTTATCAGATCTGCCATTTTTAAACTTGCCAGCTCTTAACCCGTTTGCAACGGCCAACAATTCTGATGCTTCGTGAAAGAAAACGGCCGTGGCCACAGTCATCATACCGGCGACGGCTGTGGGAATTAAAAAAAGCAAAACAAGCAAGGAAAAGACGATGTTTTCTGTGCTTACAATGCGAACTTTTTTGCCCAGTCTTAAGGCAAAGGGAATCTTTGCCAGGTCGTCGCCCATCAGAGCGATATCGGCCGCCTCAATGGCTGCATCAGTACCGGCAGCGCCCATGGCAAAGCCAACGGTTGCCTGTGCCAGCGCCGGAGCGTCGTTTATGCCGTCGCCTACCATGGCCACGGCCCCATATTGTCGCAGCAGTTCTTTCAGGGCGTCCATTTTATTTTCCGGTTTTAAGCCGGCGCGCACATCATCCACTTTTAACTCTCTGGCAATGGCCTGCGCTGTTTGTTCATTATCGCCGGTTAAAATAGCCACTTTGATGCCCAGTCGGTGCAACTCTTCAATCATTTGAACGGCGCCGGGCCGGATTTCGTCCCGAACGGCCAGCAGCCCTTTTACCTCATGGTCGCTGCCCACGACAATGACGGTTTTAGCCTGTTCGCGCAAAGCTCGCGCCTTAGATTCCAGAGCAGGTATCAGGGCGTTGCTGCCCATCAATTCCGGGCGTCCCACTACAAAAAACTTACCGTTAATTTTAGCCCGGGCGCCGTATCCAGCAATAGATTTAAACTCGCTAACTTCAAGAGCTTTTATGTTTAATTCTTCCGCTTTTTGAACAATGGCTCTGGCCAGAGGATGCTCCGAAAGCCGTTCAATACTTAAAGCGACTTGCAATAGATCCTCTACCGTGCCGTTGGCCGGAATGATGTCCGTAATCACCGGTTTGCCCATGGTTAGCGTACCGGTTTTGTCAAAGGCCATGGCTTTTAATTTTCCAAGATTTTCCAGATGCACGCCGCCTTTGATTAAAACACCATTTTTACCGGCGGTGCCTATTCCAGCGGCCAGGGCCACCGGCGTGGACATAATCAATGCGCACGGCGCTGCGGCAACCAGCAATACCACGGCTCTTGATGCCCAGAATGAAAGCGAAGCGCCTAAAAGGTAAGGGACAATAATCATTAAAAGAGCGCTTACCAGCACCAGCGGAGAATATCTGCGGCCAAACCGTTCGATAAAGGCCTGCGCTTTACCTTTTTGCTCCTGGGCCTCTTCCACCAGATGGATCATTTTGGCCAGGGTATTGTCCTGGAAGGTAGCTGTGGCGCGAATCTCCAGGGCGCCTTCCTGATTCATGGTCGCAGCAAAAACAGGCTGTCCTTCTTCTTTCACCACCGGCGTCGATTCCCCGGTAACCGGCGCTTCGTTTACAGTGGAACGGCCTTTGATGATAATACCGTCCGTGGGAATGGATTCGCCGGGTCTGACCAGAAAGATATCGCCCACCTTCAATGTTTCGGCGGGTACGACTTCTTCTTTGCCGCTGCGCAGCAGGTGCGCTTCTTTGGGCGCCAGGTCCAGCAATTTACGAATGGAAGCTCGAGTTTTGGCGTAGGTGTACTCCTCCAGACCTTCAGCCACGCCATACAAAAAGACCAGAAAGGCCGCTTCGTCCCACATGCCCAAAATGGCCGAACCGATCGTGGCGGCGATCATCAGCATTTCAATACCGATCTCTTTTTCTTCGATTAATTCTTCCAGACCTTCGCGCGTCCAGTGATAACCGCCAAGCGCAATGGCCATGAGGTACAGAACAATCTCCCATGTTTGGGCAATCATGCCTGTGAGGGAAAGAGTAAAAGTCAGTCCCGTAATTGCTCCGGCAATTAGAGCATTACGCATGGGAGGGTGGCTGTACCACTTGCCATAGAAAGCCTCTTTTTCTTGCTTATTCATTTTTGTTAACTCCTTTCGATTTAATTAACCAGTAAATTAAAATTTACCCATGGCTCAATCCCATGCAGATATTGAGCCTGCTTTTTGCGCTGTAACATTCTTTCCCATAGTAGGAAAGAATCAAATGATGAAAGTTTTCTTTTAAACCTCCGGCCCCGTTGAATTTAAAAAATTGCCTTCTGGTCGGCGCATGTGTTTTTTTTAGAACTTAAACGAGGCCAGAAGGCAGGAGAGCTGCTCTAAACAGCAGCCTCTCCGCGTTCACCTGTGCTAATGCGAATGGCCTCCTGTAGACCGCAAATGTAAATTTTACCATCGCCGCGCAAACCGGTGTGCGCCGTTGTTTCAATAGCTTCTACAACGCGATCGAGCAATTCGTCATTGCAAAAAACTTCAATCTTTATGTGCGGTACAAAATCAACTAATTGTTCTTCCAGAGAGGTTTTTGTTTTACGGCCACGGCCAAAACCTTTAACCTCAAGCACGGTCATGCCACTCAAATGTTCTATATGGCGCAAAGCCATGGTAACCTCGGTTAGCTTGTGCGGTTTAATATAGGCGATTACATGTTTCATTTTTTTTTCCTTTCTTGTATTAATCATTTAAAAAATATTGAAAAAGTTTGTACCTCAATCTACCTCCAGCTCGCTCTCAATGTTGATTGAGAACCATTTGTAAATAGCCGGAATGACCAGTAGCGTTAGAATAGTTGAAGTTACTAATCCGCCAACTACAACAATGGCCAGCGGACGCTGTACCTCGCTGCCCACGCCCGTTGCCATCAGTAAGGGAATTAATCCCAGCGCGGTGGTAATGGCGGTCATCAGCACGGGGCGCAGTCGCAAAAGCGCGCCTTTTACCGAAGCCTCATCAATGGGCATGCCATCTTTTAACAGCTTATTCAGATAGGAAACAAGCACCATGCCGTTTTCCAGGGCGATGCCGAACAAAGCAATAAAGCCCACCGAGGCCGGTACCGATAGATTCTGCCCGAATATCCACAGAGCGGCGACGCCGCCCACCAGCGCCAGTGGGATATTAAGCAAAATCAGAAAGGTGTTTTTCAGAGAACCGAAGCTGGAAAAGAGCAGCACAAAAATGATGATCAGCGTAATGGGAATAACCACGGCCAGCCGCTTGTTTGCCTCCTGCTGCAGGCGGAACTGTCCGCCCCAGGTCACCAGATAGCCGGGCGGCAAACTCACATTTTCATCGATGGCTTTTTGCGCTTCGGCCACAAAAGAGCCGATGTCGCGGCCCACCACATTGCTCTGGATAGTGATAAAGCGCTGGCTGTTCTGGCGCGTAATCTGGCGCGGCCCGACGATCTCTTTGATTTCTGCAATTTGAGCCAGGGGAATGTGCGTGCCGTCCGGCGTTTCAATCAGAATTTGTTCGATTTGCTGCGGCGTGCTGCGAAATTCCGGCGCAAAACGCACCAGAATATCGAACCGTTTAACGCCTTCAAAGAGCTGTCCGGCCACCTCTCCGCCCACAGTAGAGCGAATTACCCTCTGGACGTCTTCCATGTTAATGCCGTAACGGGCTATGGCATGTCGATCAGGACGAATCAATAATTGTGGCGTACCGCTGATCTGATCGGGCTGCACATCTGCGGCGCCGGGAACGCGCTGCACCACGCGGGCAATTTCGTCGGCTTTTTCTTTTAGAATTTCCAGATCGTCGCCAAACAACTTGATGGCCAGCTCGGCGCGCACGCCTTCTAATAATTCATCCACCGTCATTTGAATGGGCTGCGTAAAATTGGCCAGAATACCGGGAATCTCTCCCACTTCATGGCGAATAACATCTTCTAATTCCTGCTGCGTTTTTGCCGTGCGCCACTCTTCTTTGGGTTTAAGCAGAATGTACATCTCGGCGCTATTAATTGGATCGGTATGCGCGCCGACCTCCCCACGGCCGATGCGCGTAACCACATGCTCCACTTCCGGCACCTGCATCACACGTCGCTCTACAATTTGGGTAAGCCGTGTGCTTTCGGTTAATGAAATGGAAGGCGACATGGTTAGGCGCAAAATAATGGTGCCTTCCTGAAGTGTTGGGGTGAATTCAGATCCCAATTGGGGAAAGATTGCAATGCCCATCAATAATAGAATAATTGCCAGGGCAATGGCCATAAATCTTTTTTTGATGAAAAACCGAATAACGGGCTCGTAGGTTTTTTGCAAAAAACGGACAACCGCAATTTCTTTGGAATCGCTTTTCTTGCCTTGATTTTTGGGCCGGCGCATGAACAGATGGGAAAAAAGCGGCGCTAACAAGAGAGCGAAAATAAGCGAGCCCAACATGGCCAGCGAGACGGTAAAGGCCAACGGCTTAAAGGTTTTGCCTTCAACGCCCTGCAGAGTGAAAAGAGGTAAAAAGACCACGATGATTATGGAAATGGCAAACACGATGGGCCTGGCCACTTCTCTGGCCGCCCTGGCCACCACGTGAATGCGCGGTTCATCAGACTTCGAACTGCGTAACATGCGGTCGACGTTTTCAACCATTACAATCGTTCCATCCACCATCATCCCAATGGCGATGGCCAATCCGCCAAAAGACATTAAATTGATGGAAAGATTTAAGTAGCGCATGCCGATAAAGGCAAATAAAATGGAAAAAGGAATGGATAGGGCAACCACCACACTGGGACGGATAGAGCCCATAAAGATAATCAAAATTAATGCCACCAGAATAATGCCCTGCAGCAGCGCATTGGTCACCGTAGAAACGGCCGCCTGCACCAGCGATTTTTGCTGGTAGTAGGGAACAATGCGCACGCCTTCAGGCAGAATTTTGTTAATCTCTTTTAGCTTTTGTTCTACCTTGCTGATTACGGTGGAAGAGTTTGTCCCGTAAAGCTTAACCACCATGCCGGCCACAACTTCTTCTATTCCGTCCCGTGTTTGAACGCCGCGCCGCACTGCGCCGCCAATCTTGACTTCGGCGATCTGCTTTAAGTAAATGGGCGTTCCGTCAATAGATTTAATGACGATGTTTTCAACATCTTCAATGTTCGAAACCAGACCCACCGAACGCACAATGAATTCTTCCGCGTTTTTTTCAATGAACTGTGCGCCCACGTTCAAATTGTTGGCCCGGACCTTCTCGATAATGTCCTGCATGGTAACGTCGTAGCGCTGCAGAGCATTGGCATCGACCACCACCTGATACTGCTTTTCCCAGCCGCCAATGCCCAGCACTTCGGTAACGCCCGGCACGGTTTGCAGCTGATATTTGATTAACCAATCCTGAATGGTTCGCAGTTCGGTTAATGAGTACTGCCCGGTGGTGTCTTCCAGGTAGTAAAAAAGGATTAATCCCATGCCGGTCGAGATGGGTCCCATCTGTGGATCGCCGAAGCCTTCCGGGATTTGCTCGCGCGCTTCCTGCAGGCGTTCGTTTACCACCTGGCGAGCAAAATAAATATCGGTACCGTCTTTAAAATAAATATTGACCACCGATAAGCCAAAATTGGACACCGAGCGGATGGTCTCCAGATTGGGCAGGCCGTTCATGGCCGCCTCTACCGGAAAGGTGACGTATTTTTCAATCTCTTCCGGAGCCAGACCTTCCGTTTCGGTAAACACCTGAACCAGAGTCGGCGAAACGTCCGGGAAGGCATCAATCGGCAATTGCTTGTAACTAAACCAGCCTCCGGCCATAATCAGGATGGCCAGCGATAAGACCAGCAATCGATTTTTAAGTGAAAACTCTATTAATTTATTCATTTTGTTTCTCCACTTTAATTAAGAACAACAATTTGTGTCCATACTCAAGACGCAAATTTCTGAATAAAGATTTACATTCTTGATGCTTTACTCTTTCATTAAATTGCTGTTTATCCATGTTAATGTTCTTCGCCAAGCTCGCTTTTTAACAATTCGGCTTTTAATGTAAAACCACCTTTACTCACATACACATCGCCTGCATTTAGGCCGTGCGTGATTTCTACATTGACTTCATTTTCTCTGCCGACTTCAACGGATTGTGGTTTAAATCCCTTTTTTGTTTGAATAAAAATGACCGTCTGATCTTCCAATGTCTGAAGCGCTGTTTTAGGCACCAGAATATCGACTTTTAAGTCATTAGTAGTTATTTTGCCTGTGACAAAGAGCCCTGGCTTCCAGATTCTTTTGGGATTGGGCAAAACGACGCGCGCTTTTGCCGTTCTGGTAACCTCGTCGATGATGGGCGAAATGTAATCAATAACGCCTTCTACTCTGGGCAAGCCAGGCCCTGCAAAAATCAAAACCTTTTGTCCCTTATCAACGTAGGGCAGGTCTTTCTGATACACTTGCAGGTAAACCCAAACGGTATTTAAATTGGCAACTACAAACCCATGACGGCTATCATCTACCACTTCGCCAATGGTCAGATGTTTTTCGACTACAGTGCCGTCAATGAGCGATGTAATCTGGTATTCAACCAGGCTTTCATTGCTTTCTACGATGGCCAGTGTTTCGCCCTTTTTAACATGTTCGCCGATGTGTTTTAACACCTTTTTTACAATGCCCGGAAAACGGGGGTGGATATGAGCCAGATTATCCGGCGGGATAATGATCTCGCCAGGTAGATTAATGTGCATTTGTAAATTGCCAGGACCGGCTGTGCTTAATTCAATACCAAATTCTTTCATTTCTTCTGAAGAGATGGTTACGATTTGCTCATCTTCGTGGATTTCTTCCTCTACGGATGGTTTATCTTCGGTTTTTTCTTCAGGCGCACACTGCCACAGGCTAAAAATGGCAAATATTAAAAGAATGGTTATGCTTAAAAGTTTTTTCTTTTTCATAGGAGTTTCCTCTATCTTTTTTTTTATCTCTCTATTTTAAAGCTTTCCAATGAATTACCGGTAAGCCGTTCGATTTCTGCTCTTAATTGATGATAATTGGCCAGGTTTTGCAAATAGGCCTCTCTGGCAGAAAATAAAGACCTGCGGGCATCCAGTACATCCAAAAAATTAAACTTGCCCAATTGGTAACCGCGATTGATCGTCTCAAAAGCCTGCTGCGCTTTGGGAAGAATCTCGTTTTTTAAAGCCAGAATGGATTGCCGAACGGCTGAAATATTTTGATAGATAGTGGCCAGCTCCGTTTGCAGCTGCAACCGCATGGATGTTTCTTTAAACGATGTTTGTTTGAGGCGTAAAGCAGCCTCTTTAATTCTTCCCTGGTTACGGTTAAAAATATTTAGTGGGAAAGAAATGCCAGCAACAAAGGCCTGCTGGTTCAGCTCATTTAAACGTCGGTAACCGGCTGAAATGGTTGGATCAGGGATTTGGAGCGCTCTGGCCAGAGATAGTTGCGCTTGCTGGAGATTCTTTTCCGAAGTCCAGCGTGCCCATTGAGGATTCATTTTTAGGGCATTTTGTAGCGCTTCGAACGGCGGTAAGTCGCCTATACTCTCAAATTCACCTGCTACGCTGTCAAATGAGGCTTCGGTCGCTCCCCAGGTGGCTGCCAATCGTTGACGGGCCGCCTGTAGCCTGGTTTTACTTTGCTCCAGGGCAATGCGAGCGTTGGCTACTTCCACTTCCGCTCTCGAAAGCTCTGCCGGTGATGTGCGGCCACTGGCTACACGCAACCGAATTTGTTCTTTAAATTCTGTGGCCAGGGTGTAAATTTCTTTGTTTAATCTAATTTGCTTTTGAGCAGCCAGGACATCAATAAAAGCCCTGACGACCTGCGTATAAACTTCCAGTCTCCTGGTCTCGAAATCCCAACCGGCCAGTTCAGTTTGCAAGGCGGCGACTCTGGTGCGTTTGGCACGCTTTCCCGCCAGCTCGATCAACTGCCCCAAGGAAATGGTGGTTTCATTAGCCTTAAATCCAGAGCGTGTTCCACTGCCCCCAAAATTTTCCATTTCTATGCTAATTTCCGGATTTGGCAAGAGTGATTCCTGTAAAGCGTCCGCTTCCCTTGCTCTGATCTCAATTGAAAAAACTTCCAATTGGGGATTGCTTTGCAGTGCCAGTTGCAAGGCGTTTAACAATGTTAAGGCGCCTGTCGGCAGTGGCTGGCTTTGCACCGAAGATGTTTTCGCTGTTAGCTTTTCAATTATCGGCGCAGGGGTAACTCTTTCCACCTGCCGCACGGGAGCGGCGCAACCAGCAACTAATAATAGAGCTGTCATTAACAAAATTAATAATTTCATATTTTCTCCATAGTTTGATCTATCCTGTGTTCAAGGTTCTGTAAACAAATTCCTGACTAAGACACGGACCCAAATCCAGAGTTGCAGGATCCATTCAAATTATACCACAGGTTTTTCCCATCGATGGAACTGTGGCCTGTCCTGTTAATTTTTGTATTTGAATAAAGTGTGTTATTTAAAACCGGAAAATTATTAAAATCAAATAAGAAGGACGACGCTTTTTAGTAAGAAGCCCGCCTTTAAAAGAGGGTTAAATGGGGTGTTTGATGTTTGTGAAACAGTTTCTGTTTGTACATTTTGATTTGGTACAATGGTAGATGGAGTCAGGACTGCTGTTTTCTGATCTTTGGTACGAAACAAATTTTTTTCGTGTTGAATCAGCGGCAGGTCAGCGCAATCTTCCTGGTGATATTGCGCATTATGTTTGAAAAAATTACTGAAAAAGTAGGTGTCGTTATGGCATTGGTCCGTAACCTGACTAAGTTCTACGGCAATATGATCCTGAGCAATACACAAGACGCCACCGGTTACTGAAAGTGGAATGATTAGCGTTTGCAAAACTAATAAAATGCCTAACAGAATCCTCCCCATTCCCGGGAACGTAAGGCGCATCCTCTTAATCGTCCATTTCCATAAGCAATTATTTAATATTTGTTTCTTCATTTACATGTTCCTGCGCTATTTCGATTATCCGCGAAATATGCTCATCTTCCAGGGAGTAGTAAACCATTTTTCCCTGTTTTCTAAATTTAACAATGTGCAAAGAGCGTAAAAGACGCAATTGGTGCGAAATAGCCGAGATAGAAACATCCACTATGGATGAGATATCGCACACGCACAGCTCTTCTTCCAGAATGGCCTGCACGATTCGTAAGCGCGTGGGGTCAGAAAGCGACTTAAAAAATTCGGCCATCTGCCGTGTAATGTCTTTTTCGGGTAAGATCTGATTTACCCTATTTACTTTTTGCTGGTCTACGATTTCTACCGAGCAAACATGATCTGCTTTCATTGTTGTTTACTTTCTCACATCACTTGATCAATTGTTCAAATATAAGTATTGATTTTACCCATGTCAAGTAAAAATCCAGTAAAGCGTAAAATTAATTCGTTTTTACAAAAGTCTCGAGCTGAAGCTCGAGTTACGTTGGTTTGTGAATTATGCTAAAGTGGAAATGATTTATCGGTTTTAGCCCTCCCCCCCTAACCCACTTTCCCGTAAAGTAGGAGAAGGGAAAATGTCGTAAGTGGAGGGGAGTTTTGCTACGGCGGCGATTGTTCGAAACAAAAACATCGGGAATCACCAGTGGCTGCTGGCATCCAGCCTGTGCTTGAAGCCCACTAACTGTCATTTCGACCGATGTATGGTGCGAAAGCGACGTGCAGAGCGGAGAAATCTTTCTCAGGCGTAAGGACGAAGCATTTTCCTGAAGGTTGTTCCAATTAGCGCAACCTCTTTGTGTAAAAGTTAAATCGCTCTTGAGAAAGACTTTTCAAAAAATGCTTCGCTCTTACAAAGGCTCGAGCTGAAGCTCGAGTTACGTTTGCTTGCGAATTGTTTGCAGGTGTAATGGATTCCTCATCCCGCTAAAGCGGGAATTCGTAATGACACACTACAGGCGGGCCTTTCCCCTTCGGAATAACCTGCTTTTTAACAAAATAATTCGTAATTTTAAATTTTTAATTAAAATTCCTCTTTTGCCTGTCCGGCTGCATGACGGGCCTGTCCGGCTGCATGACGGGCCTGTCCGGCAGCATGACGGGCGCCCTTTGCGGTTTTTTAAAGGTTGCGGCTTTGCTGCCTTAGTTGATTAATGGCTGCAACTAAACCGCCTTAAAGTTTTACGCGTTTTAAACGCAAGCTGTTGGTCACCACAGAGACAGAACTAAAGGCCATGGCCAGGGCTGCCGCAGCCGGATGGAAGGTGAGGCCCAACAGCAATTTGAGCAAGCCGGCTGCCGCTGGAATCATGATCACATTGTAACCAAAAGCCCAGACAAAATTTTGCTTCATTATTTTAAGCGTGTTTTTTGAAAGCTGATGGGCCTTTTTCAGGTTCATTAAATTTTGTCCCATGAGCACCACATCGGCCGCTTCCATAGCCACATCTGTGCCGTGACCCATGGCAATGCCCACGTGGGCCTGAGTTAAGGCAATGGCGTCGTTAATGCCATCGCCCACCATTCCAACGCGGCGCCCTTTTTGCTGATACTCTTTAATGAGTTTTGCTTTGCGTGACGGATTAACCTCGGCGTGTACCAGAGAAATCCCAGCTTTTTGAGCGATTTTTTGTGTAGTTTTCTGATTGTCGCCGCTAACTACCGCGCATTGAATGCCCTGTTTTGTAAAATACCGAATGGTTTTCCTGCTCTGTTCTTTCAATTGATCGGCAACGCCAATGCAGCCCAGAATGCGTCCTGCCTGAGCCACAAAAACGGGCGTCCAGGCCGCTTCGGAACAATCCTCAAATATTTTTTGAATCTCTGCGGTCAGAGGAATTCCCTCCCGTTCCATCAATTTAAGATTGCCAACCAGAATTTTGTGATCTTCGATCTGGCCTTCCATGCCAAGTCCCGGGCGTGTTCGTACGTTTTTTGCTTCAGGCAGACGGCCATGTTGTTCGGCTTTTTGAATGATAGCCTGAGCAATGGGATGATTGGACTGGACTTCCACCGCGGCGGCCAGAAATAGCACGGTTTCCTCGCTGGAATCGAGGGCAATAACCTTCTGTACGGCCATGCTGCCCGTGGTCAGGGTGCCTGTCTTGTCAAAAAACAGGTAGTGGAGTTTAACCAGGTTTTGTAGAATGTCTGCGTTCTTGATGAGAATGCCCTCGCTGGCCGCCCGACCGGTGGCAACCATAATGGCCGTTGGCGTTGCCAGACCGAGAGCGCAGGGACAGGCCACCACAACAACGGCAATAAAGTAGAGCATGGCCTGAACAAAACTTGCACCGCTGGCCAGCCAGATCAAGAAGATGACCAGGGCCACGCTCAACACCAGAGGAACGAAAATGGCAGCCAGACGATCGGCCATTTTTTGGATTTGCGGTTTTGAGCCCTGGGCTTCTTTAATCAATTGCAGGATTTGCCCCAGGACGGTTTCTGCGCCTGTTTTCAAAACCTGAATCTGGATCGGGTGCTCAAGATTAATGGTTCCGCCAATAACCAGATCGCCCTGTTTTTTGTTTACTGGCAGGCTTTCGCCGGTCAGCATGGATTCGTTGATGAGGGCCTGGTCATCCAGTAAAACGCCATCCGCAGGAATGTGGTCTCCACTTTTTACCAGGCAAATGTCACCGCTTTTAATTTGCTCGGTTGGCCTCTTTTGCCATTGTCCGTCCACTTGAACAAAGGCAAAATGTGGACGCAATTGCATCAGGCTTTTTAGTGCGCTGGTGGTTTGCAATTTAGCCTTGCCTTCCAGATATCGGCCAAATAAGATAAAGGTGGTAATCATGGCCGCCGTGTCAAAATAGACATGGAGCTCTGCTGATGAAGCTCCAAACAGTCCAGGGAAAAAGGTAAGAAGAGAACTGTACAGGAAGGCAATGCCGGCTCCAATGGCAACAAGCGAATTCATATCGGCGGTACTGGCCTTTAATGCTTTCCAGAAGCCTGTAAAAAATTGCTTGCCGGAATAAAACAGAACAACCGAAGTGAGCAGAAAGGCCAGAATAAGTCGCACCTGGCGGGGAATGGTCAATACAAAAGGGAAAAAAACAGGCATGGTCAGAACAAATACAAATGCAGAGAGGAAGACGCCCACCGCGACCTTTAATCTCAGTTGATGGAAATAGGTTTTCTTGTCATGGATGATCATCTCATCGAGCGATTGAACCCCGCTTTTCAGATCGACGTTGAAACCGAGCTTGCGCAGCACGTTTTCTACCGTTTGTAGCTCAAGCATGCCCGGGATGTACTCCAGCATGGCGCTCTCTTCGATGGTATTGACTTTAAAAGCAATGACGCCCAAAAGTTGATTTACCGCCTGTTCTACCTTTAGAGCAAGGGCCGTGTCCTGAAGACCGACTAAAGGAACAACGATCCGATTGCGCTTTACATCATAGCCGGATTTTTGTACCTGCTCAATGATTTCTCTGGTGCCAATCTCTGGACTGTCAAAGCCAAGGGCGGCTTGTTCCGCGGCTAAATTAACGCTAACCGTGGCCACATGCGGTAGTTGACGCAACCCTTTTTCAACGCGTGCCACGCAGGAGGCACAGGTCATGCCTTCGATGGGGACAAAGGTGTAAAATTTAGATTGATCGGATGCCATTTGGTTTTCTTCCATCTTTTAATAATTTTGGGCAGCTCGTGTTTTCTGTTTTAAATGCGCTTTGTGCCCATTTCGGTTCCAATCGGAAAACATCTTACGCGCCCTAAATTAAAATACTCGTTGAACCGTTTCAATGAAAACGAAGCGCCTGGCAATTTTATTTCGATCATTAAGCGGCACGGACAGAACGCTTTGTTTGTGCGTAACCCGCAAAATAGATGGATGGCTTCATAAGGCGCCGTTAAAAAGTAGAGAAGAATCGGGCCATGAGACAGAGTCGGGAGGATCACTCGGTACCGTACAGTCGGTCGCCGGCATCGCCTAAACCGGGTAGAATGTAGCCGTGATCGTTGAGTTGTCTGTCCAGGGCAGCGGTAAAGATAGAGACATCAGGGTATCGGTCGTGTACCGCTTTAACGCCTTCTGGGGCAGCCACCAGGCAAAGAAAGTTCAATTCTCGAATCCCTCGTTTTTTAAGAATTTCGATGGCCGCCAGGGCCGAACCGCCGGTAGCCAGCATGGGATCCACCAGAATAACAAAAGTTTCGTTCACATTAACCGGCAATTTGAGATAATATTCAATGGGCAGAAGCGTCTTCTTGTCACGGTACACGCCAATGTGCCCCACCCGGGCGTCGGGCAAAAGTTCCAGAATACCATCGATCATACCCAGCCCTGCTCTTAAAATGGGAACCAGGGTCACATCTTTATTGAGCACATAGCCCCTGGTTTTTTCCAGCGGCGTTTCCAGCTCAATTTGTGACACAGGAATGTTTCGCGTAATATCGTAGGTCATAAGCATGGCAATTTCCGAAAGCGTTTGTCTGAACTCCTGACGCTTGGTCCTTTTATCGCGCAACACGCTTAATTTAGCCTGCAACAGTGGGTGTTGAATGATGTGTAAGTTGTTGATCTTTTTCTCATTTTGCACAGGAATTGTTCTCCTTTGTCTCAGACCATTGGTTTAAAGCATACAAAAAAAGCGACTCAAAGAGTCGCTTTAAAAGATTAACCTTTTTTTAAAGTCTCCACCATATCAGTCTTTTCCCAGGTAAATTCATCCAGTTCACGCCCAAAATGGCCGTAGGCAGCCGTTTTTCTGTAGATTGGTCGGCGCAAATCGAGGGTTTCAATAATGCCGCCAGGAGTAAAATCGAAATGTTTCTGAACCAGTTTGGTCAGTTCTTCGTCGGGCATTTTACCTGTGCCAAATGTCTGTACCATCAGCGAAACGGGTTCCGCCACACCAATGGCATAGGCCACCTGTACGCCGCATTTTTCAGCCAGTCCAGCGGCAACCACATTCTTGGCCACGTAGCGGGCAAAATAGGAAGCAGAACGATCTACTTTAGTGGGATCTTTTCCGCTAAAAGCGCCCCCGCCATGGCTGAACACGCCGCCATAAGTATCGACAATAATTTTTCGTCCGGTCAGACCGGCATCTCCCTGGGGCCCGCCGATGACAAAGCGTCCGGTTGGATTGATGAAGTAGGTGATGTTACGTCCTTTTACCATTTCTGGAGGTAACACCGGTTTAACCACCTCTTCGATGATGGCTTCTTTTAATTTTTCATAAGTGACGTCCGGTTCGTGCTGGGCAGAAACCACCACTTTTTCCACGGCCACCGGACGGTCGTTCTCGTAACGGATGGTGACCTGAGCTTTGCCGTCTGGACGTAAAAAGTTTAACGTACCATTTTTACGCACATCGGAAAGACGATGCGTAATTTTATGGGCCAGCAAGATGGGCATGGGCATCAGTTCTGGGGTTTCAGTGGTTGCGTAACCAAACATCATTCCCTGATCGCCTGCACCGGCGCGGTCAACGCCCATGGCAATATCGGGAGATTGCTGGTCAATCGAAGTCATGACCGCGCAGGTCAAATAATCAAAGCCAAATTCAGCGTTTACATAACCGATCTCTTTAACCACTTCACGTACTGTTTTAGGAATATCTACGTAAGTGTCGGTTGTAATTTCACCGCCCACAAGGACCAGGCCGGTAGTTACAAAGGTCTCGCAGGCGACACGTCCAAACACGTCATCTTTTATTACTTCATCCAAAATCGCATCGGATATCTGATCTGCCATCTTATCGGGATGGCCTTCGGTTACCGATTCTGATGAGAATAGATAATTAGGCATTCTTCGCTTCTCCTTGAATGGTCAATTATTTTAAAGAATATTTAATTTAATACAAATTTTCCTGCGCTCCAAATTCAAGACAATTCAGCCATTTTTTGCCGAATGTAATCAACATTCTCAATTTCTGTCGGATCTTTTTTGTAGAGCAGAGCCAGGTAGTAGCTTACCCAATCGCCTAACAAAACCAGAGAAAAAACTTTCTCCAGGCGCGACTGCCCGTCGGCATAAATTTCTACCACCTCTACACCGCGCTTCTTAATAATCTCTTTGGAAATTTCGATGCGTTTTAAAATTCTGGGGTCCACATCTTTGTTTTCCAGAAAAATGGTCACAAAATTGGAAACGGTGTTGGAATCCCATTCCCATCCTACGATCTCATTGTGGTTCATTTCCGGTATTACGCCTGAAATAGCCAGCGCTTTTGCTTTTTGTTCGATTTCATCTTTCCAGCTTTTTGAGACTGACTTCAGGTAGGGAGCCGTTGAGTAAATGACAGGGATTTTGTTCTCTATGGTGTAAGCCAGTGAGCGGCTTAAAATGTGACCGGTAAAGGTCGGGTAGTCGTTGCGTTGATTGAATTCTTTGACAAATTTGACCAGACTGCTTAAATCTTCCTGGTAACTGGTAATGAGTTGAAAGCGGCCAAGAAAGTGGTACAGAGGGAAAAAGAGCAATCCCAGCACATGGCGTGATCGAAACTTGTCGGGCAATGAGATGTAGGAGAGTTTGTTCTCTTTAGCTAAATCTAACATCTGCCCGCCGCTGGTTACTACCAATACCTGAGCCTTGCTCTCCATAGCCATTCTGGTTGCGGCCAGGGTCTCTTCGGTTTGGCCTGAATAACTGGAGGCGATGACCAGGGTGTTTTCATTACAGTAGCCCGGAACAAAGTAACCGCCCACGACTTCCATGGGTACTTTTAAACAATCAAACAGAACATCGTGCAACAGGTCGCCGGCCAATCCGGAGGCGCCAAGGCCTAAGTAGACAATGTTTTTAATTCGAGAAGGATCGATATCCATGCTGGCTTCATTTAATAGTTGAAGGCTCTGTTCAATTTGCAGATGGAATTTTAGTAAAATGCTTTTGTAATCCGATTTGTCTAAGGTGTACATGGATTTCTCCTATTTTAAATATTCTAAATCTTCGATTTTTTCTTTGACAAAATGGCGACATTCCTGTTCAATTTGTTGGGTGGTGTGCAGCGTTTTTACGCGCTGGTACAAGGTCTGGCACTCTTTCAGACTCAAGGAACGAATGATTTTTTTTGATCCGGCAATGGAAAAAGGATTCATGCTAAAATGGCGTAAACCCATGCCCAGGAGCAAAGGAATGGCTTCGGGGATGGCTGCAAACTCGCCGCACAGGGTCACTTCTAAATTCTTTTTCTGGGCTGCTTTAATACTCATCTCTACAAATTTCAAAACAGCGGGATTAAAGGTATTAAAATTTTTAGAAACCATCTCATTGGTACGATCCATGGCCAGAACATATTGCGTCAGATCATTGGTGCCAATGCTGAAGAAATCGACGTAATGGGTAAAGGTTTCAGCCAGAATAGCTGCCGCCGGAGTTTCAATCATCACTCCAAGTTTGATGTCGGGGTCAAACGCAATTTTTTCCTGCTGTAGGGTCTGTTTGATCTCTTCTAAAATCTCTTTGACTTTGAGGATTTCGTCAATCGATGAAATCATGGGCACCAGTATTTTTACCTTACCAAAGGCGCTGGCCCGCAGAATAGCTCTCAACTGTGTTTTAAAAATTTGAGGTCTATCCAGCAAAAAGCGGATGGCCCGCCAGCCTAAAAAGGGATTCATCTCCTCCTGATATTCATGATTGGGCAGCAGTTTGTCGCCCCCCAGGTCCAGCACGCGGATGGTGACTTCGCGCCCTTCCATCTGCTCCACCACCTGTTTGTAATACAGAAATTGTTGTTCTTCGTCGGGCATGCTTTGCTTTTCAATAAACAGACTTTCGGTGCGGAACAGACCAATGCCTTCGGCCTGATTGATGCGGGCATCGTTCACTTCGTGAGCAAATTCGATGTTGGCCAACAAATGCACCCGAAATTGGTCCCTGGTCAATGGGGGAAGATCGATCTCCTTAAACAATCGTTTTTCGAAAGCCTTGAATTCCTGTTTTTTCTCCTCGTACCTGGCCTTTGTCTCTTCCGTTGGGTTGATGATAATGGCCCCGGT
Source organism: Caldithrix sp. (assembly GCF_056497305.1). Taxonomy (NCBI): domain Bacteria; kingdom Pseudomonadati; phylum Calditrichota; class Calditrichia; order Calditrichales; family Calditrichaceae; genus Caldithrix; species Caldithrix sp. The sequence continues at coordinate 28,165 of NZ_JBSMDE010000159.1, forward strand.
GAAGCCATCGAGAATCAGGTAGTCGTCGTCATGTAAAATGTGCGACAAATTATAGCGATTGACCACAGCCGGAATACGCAAGCCTCGGGCCATAATGGCCGCATGAGAGGTTCGGCCTCCTTTGTCGGTTAAAAAACCCAATATTAAGTTGCGGTTAAAATTGACCGTATCGGCTGGCGATAGCATTTCGGCCACGACAATGGCCGGCGCACTTAGCTGATAATCTACATCAATACCCAGCAGAGCGTTGACCAACTTTTGTTTCAGATCAATGATATCATAGGCCCGTTCTCTGAAATAGCGATTTTCCAGATTAATGAAATATTCGCTTTTTTCAGAAAGGACTTTTGAAACGGCCTGGGCCGCAGAGCAGCGCGAACGCTTGATTTCCTGATTAATCTCATTAATTAAAACAGGGTCCTTCAAGAAGGCTTTTTGACTTTCAAAAATTTCTGAAAATTGATCCTGATAATAGATTTCACTACTGCGTTGAGCGTTTTCCAGTTGTTTGTAAACCTTTTGAATGGCGCTTTCAAAAAGGCGTAATTCCTGATTAACATTTTCGACCGTTACTTCCAACTCTGAGATGTTGATCTGAAAGGGGCGAAAAATATAAGCCGGGCCCATACCAATGCCAGGCGAGGTGGGCAAGCCTTTTAACACGATTTCCCGTTTTAGTTTATGAGGCCTATTGTTCTTCATCAAAATTACTCTGAATTAAGTTCAACAATGCGTCAAAAGCCTCTTTTTCGTCTTTTCCCGATATTTCCAGAATGATTTCACTACCGGGTTCGGCAGCCAGCATCATTACGCCCATAATGCTTTTGCCGTTCACTTCAAGCCCGTCTTTGATTACCTTAATGTCGGAATCAAATTTTCCGGCTACCTGAACAAATTTAGCCGCAGGTCTGGCGTGTAATCCGTGTTTGTTGGTAATAACAACCTTTTCTCTGATCATAGTACTCCGCAAATAATTGCTAATATTAAACTCATCAGTACCGGTGTGTAAAATTTCCGCTTCTTTAACCGGATCCAGAAAGACCCTGTTAAGGTAATGACAAACAACAAAAACATTAGCCAGTGATGGGTTAATGCTTCTCTGATATTCCAGGAAATTAACATTCCCAATCCAATAATTGCAATTATCTTGAAAAAGTTCAATAAATTTTCAAAATTTTCGATTTTCAATTTTTTGTAGACCTCAAAACCCAAATTGTAACCATCAATAATCCCTTTTAAACGAATGTAAAGATGCGGGACATTGTACAGGAAAAAGGTTACAAACAGGTAAAACGCTTTTAGGGTCGGGTTTTCGATGAAAGCCATGCCTACCAGACCAAATATCAGAGCAGCAGGTCTGATGACGGCCCAACAGCAACGATCTCCGATGGCTCCCAGAGGACTGATTAACGCGTTTTTAAATTTTTCAATATTGGAAATATCAGACGCGGGTTGCGTATGAAACTCCTGTTCCAGTCTGGCGATGGCGCCGATGGCGTAGGCGGCAAAATAGGGATGCGCATTAAAGAAGGTCAGATGGCGCTTCAGAAAAGACACATATTCTTCTTTGTTCTTGCAGATCTTTCTGCCAATGGGCGAAAGAGCAAAACAAAATCCAATGGACACCATGCTCTTGAAATTCCAGACAGATTGAATAAAAAAGGAACGCCAGAGCATACCCAGAATTTCCCATTTGCTTAGCTTAAAATGTTTATCCGAATATTTCATAAACGACGATTGCTCCTCCGAGTAAAAGCCCGACCAGATACCAGGCTCGCCATTTTTTGTCTTTGAATAAGGTCACGGTCATACCGATGCCACTGCCTAAGATAGCAATGCGTCCGTACATCCCAATTTTGTTCAATTCCTGGCTCAGCAGCCCGGAAAATAGTCCGAATAATTTTGCCATTAAGACAGTCATCACCGTAAAAAATATAAATACAACCAGGGCGTTAAACAACAAAGAGAAAAAGATCACTCGCCCTAATTCAATGATCTGTCCCCTATTTAGATGTTGCGTGAGCCAATTTAAATACCATTCGTTGATTTTGCGAATCAGGTGAACGACCTTTGCGCCAACGAACCCGCTTAAAATTCCGTAGAGAATCATTAAAAATACAATGAACTCAGAAAAATGGGGATATTCACTGGTCAAATGTATTCCCAGAATGGTTGCGGCCATTGAACCGAAATTGCCTTCCGGAATGATAGCTGCCCCAATGGGCATGGAGCTCAACCAGACCAATTGTAATAAGAAACCAAGCTCAAAACCGAGTTGAACATTTCCGCCCAGGAATCCCAGGATAGGACCTGAAAAAATAGGCTGAGCAATTAGCATCTGAAAAGCGGACGCATTATCCAGCATTAATATGGCGGCTACTGCACACAGAAGAATAATTGTTTCCATCTGGGAGCACACTCTGTTTATCTAAGCTCAGCGTTCAATTCCAATGGCACCTGCACTTTAAAATGATATCGGTCTAAAGAGACCAGATTGAGCATTCCGAACAATTGGAATCCGGAAGGTGGAACGGGCAGTGCGCCGTCCACATAAAATGAGGTTTGTTTTTTGGTTCTGGGATAAAAATATTCCCGGTTTCCAATGATGCTCAATTTAGAAAACAGATAATACGATTCTTTAATGGTTGCGCTCCAGTATTGCGCCGTATGACTGGCAAAAGCGGGCACCAATTCCAGGTAGTAATCCCCGGAAGCCGGCGGAACAAAAACGATTTTCTTTTTACGATAGGTTAAACCATCGGCTTTTAATGTTTTGCCTTCATAATTTTTGATGTTAATGGCGAAATCGGTCATTAAATTAAAGACATCGGCCGGTAATTCAATATCAAATTCAACTTTTTCAATTTCATTGCCCACGGTAAAATCTTGCTGGTACAGTGTCGATTCTTCATCAATGGAATAGACTTTGTGCCAGCCAGATAGTTCGCCATTAACCTGGCACAGAACCGGGCGGTCGAAATAGTTAAAAACAGAGATGCTGCCCTTTGGCTTATCCCCATTAGTAACCTGCAGCAGGCGGATGGGTTGAGGAGAGACCTCGAGCCCGCTAAAAGAGATCAAATAGGTACAGTAGGAGGGTTCCTCGCTTCGGAAGTCGGCGTAAAGATCAAGTTCGTAAATGCCATAGGTCAGTTGTTCACCTGATAAGCGTAAGGTTTCCTGTGTTTTAAATTCTGAACTCAATCGTCCATATTGTTCCATCTCTCTGCCCTGAGGGTCAAAAAGATAAGCCCTCAAATTGGCGTAATTATTTCCTTCTGTAAATAACTGGATGGTTGCCGATGTGGCGCGCACAGGAACGTCAAAAAATATGCGCTGTACATTACCCGGCTCTATTTTGAGAAGATCGGATTTTAACGTATAATGGTTCTGCTCGTTGGCTATTAAAGGTTTGACAAAGGTGCACCATAGCTCAAATTCTTTGTTTATTGCTCGGTTTGACCATTCTTTGCGATAAGCGATGATTTTTCCGGTGTACAGCCCCGGCTTTTGTAATTTATTCTTATCAAAATACACTTCTACTCTGGCGGGTTTTTCGCCTTTAATGTATGTGCTTCTCTGATTTAGCTTGATCCAGGGTTGTGTGGCTTTCAGATCAAAAGCGCGGTAAAAGTTATTGCGTTGATCGGCGGTCCAACTGTCTCTGAATTCCGGGTAAATTTTGAATGATTGTTTGTGATGCTGATCCGGGATGTAATCTCCCAATCGCCAGTAGGCAGCTCTGGCCGGGTAGTCTTCGTTCATGGGGTTGAGCGTTTCAATGCGATAATACACAAAGTTTTTGTGTTCCTGTCGCTGAACATACTTTTTGTAATATTTGTACGCTTCAGGAACAGAGATAACGCCGGCGCCCTGGTCGAGCATGGTGTATTCTTGCATTGGTCTGGCAGAATTGATGATGGCTTTCTTAAAAAGGGCACCGATTAAGGGCAGTTCGTCATGATAGGCGGCCGACATGAGTAAAGCAACGGCGCCGGTGGCCTGGGGCGAAGCCATACTGGTTCCCCATTTATTTTCTCTTCTGGAATAGGGAGGAACGGTTGAGCTGGCGCTGCCAGGTGTAAGGATGTCCGGTTTGTTTAATTCGCCACCTCTGGAGCTAAAGGCAAAAACTTTGTCGCGCTTGAGGTTGGCGCCATATACGTCCCGCGCCGATGCCTTGCTATTTAAAGCGCCAACGGTCAAAACATGATTGGCCGCAGCCGGTAAGCCTATGCTCGAGATGCCCGGGCCTTCATTTCCGGCACTCACACAAAACAGAACTTTTTCATTTTCCAGTAACATTTCATCCAGGGTGAATTCCATGGAAGCCTGGCCTTCAATTTCTGAGCCAATACCAAAACTCATATTAAAAACCACCGGCCCATCGTAGTGTTTGGCAAATTCAATTCCGTATTCATACGCTTTTACCATGCTCCCGGTTGTTGTGGCTCCTCCGGCCAGGGTACAATCGCCGATTTTTAAACTGATGATTTTGGCTCCCGGGGCAATGCCGTTTAATCCTTGCTGGCCGTTTAATCGGTAACCGGCGGCTATGCCTGCAACGTGTGTGCCATGGCTTGAGCCATCGTAATGAAAATTGATGCGTTGTTCATCCGGGAAAATATTGATGGCAAAGGTGGCCAGATTTTTACTCTGTTTTTGATCGCGCCCTCTAAATTGCAGGGCCTGATGTTTTTCCTTGTAATTCCAGACGGGTTGCTCATCGTCCAGGTTGCCGTCGCCATCCAGGTCGATATAAGCTATCCAGCCTTCTGTGCTTTTAAAAACCGTAAAGCCAAAATCATCGTCTTCCTTGCCATTGTTATTGATGTCTGGAATGACGGTGTTTTTAAATTTGTCTTCATGTAATACCCCGATGTAATAGATACTGTCAACCGGTTGAAACTGTAACCGGTCGTAATGGAATAAGCGGACATTTCCCGGCGCGCTTAAATATTTTTCATTATTTTCTTCACCAAATTCTGCCTGGTCAAAATAGACATCGCCTTCGCCGGAAAAGTCCTGAGCATCAATAACCTTTACGCCTCCATCGGGCAAAGATTGCAAACCGGGCACCCCCATATCCACTCCGGTGTCCAGAATAATGATGACCACGTCTTTGCCGTTATCCTGAGGATGCTTGGCAATAAAATCTCTCGCACCAATGCGGGAAATATCTAAAAAGCTCCAGTCACTGGCCAGGGTCAGCGTGCTTAAAACTAAAATGAGACTGAGGATTTTTATTTTCATGCTAACGTCCTTTTAATTAATCAAATTATGCCGTAAAAAAGAATTTACGTGAATGAGCATTTTCATGCAAACAATCTTAAGGTCACTGGACAAAAGCGTAAAAATACACAGGGCCATTAATACTCGGTGGGAAAGTATCAATGGCCCTAAGTGGAAGGAAAGAAGCAATAAACCCTTAAAATATGAAATATACTCTAAGCTGGGTTATTACTAAATGAGAGGCCCTCAAAACTTATGTTTTTTATTTTTCTTGACAACTTCTACCATACCAAATCCCATAGCATTCATTTGGCCAATACCCGCATCATATATCATCTGTAAAATTTCCGGCTCCGCTTTGATTTTAAAAGGAGCCAGTACACAACGAACCTGTTCCTGGAATCGGGTATTGCCTTCCAGGGTAATCACCTTGGTGATGCGGTTATTTTTACGCCTGACGTATTCTTTGTCAAATTCGATATTAAAATTGATCCGATCTATTTCTTTTTTGTTTATGATCTTAAATTTGGCCAAAAGGTCTTTTTCCAGCATCTGGTAAAAGTCATCCTGGTCGGGGAAGATGTAACGTTTGAAAGAGTGACCGTTGTTCCCCTCTTTTTTTAATACAGTCATAGGTGAAAGACAGGTAAACTGAGCTTCATTTTCAGAAAATTCAGGGGCGGGAACAAAGGTAACAGAGGCGACCTCAAAGAAGGTGTTGTAAATTTTAACCGCTTTCTGGGCCTTCATCTCTTTGGCCAGGATTCCCAAAAACTGAAAGTAAGGGGAGGAAATGTACCAGTAAAATTCGGGCGAAAGAATACCGAGCATGAACTCTTCGATTTTGCGCTCCGGGATTATGAGCTGGGAAAAGGTAAACACATCGAATTCTTTGCCGGCCCGCTCCGCAGGTAATAAAGAAGAGAGGTAGCGCTGGTATTCATAGGTTAAGTATTTAATGAGTTTAACTAAGTAGTAATTGGTATTTATGGGAAGGACTGTTTTGCGCTTTGGATTCTTGAACGTTACTTTAATACGCATTATTAAATTCTCCTGATTAAAACACAGGAATTTTAATTGCAAAAACAATGCCAATTAAGAAAGATTTTTCTTAACCTCCTTATTTTGTTGAAGTTGCTCCAAAAGCGCCAAAACAATCTTTAGGCCCCAACGTAAAAAATTCCCTGATTTAGAAAAATTAGGTAGGGAAATATTCCCTACCTAGGCGTTTTTTCCAGTTTCTTGTAAATATTATCGGCTATTTTCAGAAAAACTTTTGCCTGAGGACTTTCAGGGTCAAGGGCTACAATGGGTTTGCCGGCATCTCCGCCTTCCCGTATTCTGGCGTCGATGGGCACTTCACCCAACAGATCGGCGTCCACCTGGGCACAGGCTCTGGCCACGCCCCCATGATCAAATATGTCGGTCCGTTCGCCGCAATGGGGGCAGACGAAATAGCTCATATTTTCGATGATGCCCATAATGGGCACATTTACTTTTCTGAACATTTGCACACCTTTGATGGCATCGATCAGGGCCACATCCTGAGGCGTGGAAACAATGACGGCCCCATCCAGAGCCACCGATTGAGAGAGGGTTAGCTGGGCGTCACCGGTTCCCGGAGGCATGTCAAACAAAATGACGTCCAGTTCCGGCCAGGCCACGTCGCTCATCAATTGTTGCAAAGCGCGATGCACCAGCGCTCCACGCCAGATAACGGCTTCTGAATTATCGATTAAGAATCCCAGGGACATTAAATGCACACCATATTTTTCAATGGTCTGAATTTTCTTGCCATCATAGAGCGGTTTTTCATGAACGCCCAGCATAAGAGGAATGCTGGGGCCGTAAATATCGGCATCCAGCAGACCAACGCGTTTTCCCAGTTTTGCCATGGCTACCGCTAGATTGACGGCCACTGTTGATTTTCCCACACCGCCTTTACCACTGGCGACGGCTACTTTGTGTTTAATGTTGGGCAGAAATTTCTCCTTCTCCGCTGTGGCCGTGGCTGTGGTTTTAAATTGTGGAGGCTCCTGTATTTCAGCCTGAACCTCAGAGCGAACATCCGGGTAGGCTTCGTGGAGTTTAGCCTCGACCTCTTCTTTTATTTTTTGGGCAATACTCTGATCGGTACTGCGGACGACCAGTTGCACCTGAATGAGAGAATCTGTGACATTCAGCTTCTGGATAAGACCAAAAGAGACAATATCTCTGCTGTAACCGGGATAATTGACCTGGCGCAGAGTTTCTATGACCTGTTCTTTAGTTAGGGACATTTTATTTCTCCTACTATTTTTAATAATAACCTTAAAATTAATTACATTATTCTTTGTGAAGGGGGAATATAATAATTTTTTTTGACCAAAATCCAGAAAATAAAAAGACGCGCTAAAGGGAACTAATCAGAGGTTAAAAAACGACTTCAATATCCAGAACTTTGTCTTTTTCAAGATTTAACTTTTCGACTTTTGGTTTGTCCAGCTCAATTTCATTGATAATGAGGAATTCGACTTCAAAATCTTTATTTTCCATGTCTTTGGAAATGAGTCTTCCACGGCCGTTGATGACCCCGCCTTTTTCTTCGTCGTAATAACTGATCAGTATTTCTTCATTAATATCCAGAGCATCTAAAATTTCGACCAGTTCGATGGTATTTCTTTGTTCAATAATGATTTCATCCACATCTTCTTCAATACTCATAATGTCACCATCTTCGTAATAAAAATCGATGGTGCCGCCACCGCCTTTAATGTACACCACTTTGTCATCCAGCTCCTGCTTGATGGCGCGCTCCACATTGATCACCTGTCCTGTAAAATAATCCTCTTTGATGTCAATGATGCGAACGGAGATGGGTTTCTCTTCCGGAGTGCCGTCGTATTCTACACGCCGGATATTAACCTTTTTGTTTTTACCTATATTTTTGATGATTTCTTTTACTTTTTCCGGTGGTAGGGCGCCAGGTCTGATTTCAACTTTTTTCTTTTTTTTGAAGAGCCCTAAAAAATATCGTTTACCTCCCTGGTCAAAAAACAAATTTTTTGCAAATGGATTTTTGCTCCTATCCATTTTAGCCTCCCTTTAAATTTAGGCTACTTTAACAAATTAAGGATAAGTCAGAGACTTTGCAAGCATTATCGTTTTAAACCATTTTTCATGTCTTCGGCTTCCATAATCAAATGCCGTGCATTCTCAATGGTTTGTTGAGCGATTTTTTGCCCGCCTAACAGCGTGGCAATCTCTTTAATGCGTTCATCTTCATTCAATGGTTTAATATCGACTAAAGTACGATTATCTTCAATATATTTTGTGACTTTAAAGTGTGTGTGGGCAAAGGCAGCTATTTGAGGCAGGTGCGTAATACACAAAACCTGGTGGGATTGGCTCAACTGAGACATTCTAAGCCCTACAATCTGGGCCACCTTTCCGGAAATTCCGGAATCAATCTCATCAAAAATCATGCTGGGTACGTCATCCATTTCGGCCAGTAACGATTTTAATGCCAGCATGATGCGAGAAATTTCTCCGCCAGAGGCTACTTTGTGCAATGGCTTAAAATCTTCGCCGGCGTTGGATGTGAACTCAAAAACGATCTGGTCGAATCCCCGTTCATTGGCTGTTACTTTTTGTCCATTAAAAGTAAATAAGCCATCGTCTTTCTGGTTGTAATCAAAACGGATTCGGAACTGTGCATTGGGCATGCCCAATTTGTGCAACAGATCGGTGATCTGCTTCTGGAATTGGCCGGCCGCAGTTTTTCTGGCCTCTGAAAGTTGTTTTCCATGCGCTTCCACTTTCTTTATTAAGGCGTCAATTTCCTGTTCAAGAAGAACCAATTTTTCGTCAAAGGCATCCACATCAGCCGTAAAATTTTTAATTTCTTCCAGATAATCGATTAAATCGTTGAGGTGGACCTTTTGATATTTTTTGAGCAGAAATTCCAGGTGGTTCATTCGTGCCTGAATGGCTTCCAGGCGTTGCGGATCGAATTCCAGATCGGACACATATTCCAGTAAAAAGCGGCCCAACTCTTCGACGGCAATACGGGCATTCAGCAGGCTCTCGGTATAATCATTGAATTGTGGATCAAATTGGGCCAATTCTGCAAGCTTATGTTCAGATTCAACGATTAAACTGGCTGCATTGGGCTGGCCCTCGTACAATAAATTGGCCACCGTACTGGCTAACTGATGGATGGTTTCCACATTGTTCAGCCGTTTGTATTCGGCCTGCAATTCATCCAGTTCTTCGGGCTGGAGTTCGGCTCTGGTCAATTCATCGATCTGAAAGCGGTACATGTCCTGCAACTGAACGCTTTTCAATTGCTGTTCTTTGAGTTTTCCCCGTTCTTTCATTTTGGCCTGTAAATCATGGAGCAAGTCTTGAAATTGGGCTACCTGAGATTCTAACCGGCCGAAGGCATCCAGATAGGCGATGTGGTTTTCAGGATGGAGCAGTCGTTGATGCTGGTGTTGCCCGTGAATGTCTACCAAATACGAACTGATGGCGCTCAGCTTATTTAATGAAACGGGCGTGTCGTTTAAAAAGGTACGGGAGGTTCCGCGGGCGGTCATCTCTTTACGGATGATCAGGGTGTTGTCGTCAAATAGATCGATGTCCATTTCCAGCAGCTGGTCTTTAATTTTGGGATCAGCGGGAAGCTGGATTTCTGCTTCAATAATGGCCTTGGAAGCGCCCTTACGAACAAAGTCAGGGCTTCCGCGCTCGCCGCAAAGCTGGGCGATGGCTGAAACCAGAATGGTTTTACCGGCTCCGGTTTCACCCGTGATGATATTTAAACCCTGCTCAAAATGGACGGTTAATTCATCAACCAGTGCAAAGTTTTTAATGGACAGTGATCTGATCATGGTTACTTTCGAATTACAGCAATTTTCCCTGAAACCGATTCACCTTCTTCCGAAATAGCTAAAAACAAATATACACCAGAAGCGACTTTATTTCCAGTCTCATCAAGACCGTCCCAGTAGGCGCGGCCTCCTTCAACAGCCAGGGTACCGTCCCGGAGGAATGTTTTAGGGGTTAACTGGCGAACCAACTGGCCATTTAGGTTCAGGATTTTGACGGTGGAATTGAACATTAAATTCTTAATGACAAATTTTTGCGCAGATCCGTCCATGAGAAAGGGATTGGGGCCGACTTCTGTTTTCTGAAACTTTTGTTCGATTTCGGCAAAAGGACCGCGATAAACCGAAAGGCCGCCTTCTGTGGCAATCAGGGCTTCATTGTTATCGTAGTCCACGTAAACGCATTGCACGTTGTTATTGACCAGATAACTGTTGGAACGGTTGTAGCCTTTCCAGCCGTTGGCATCCCAGGGACTGCGATCTCCGCGTAAAATGCTCAGGCCCCCTTTGGTGGAGAACCACTTGTTATTAAAACGGTCAACAAAAATGTGATGGATTTCATTTTCCAGAGGTCCACTTAAACCCAGATCATCGCCCACGTGTTTGTAAACATTGACTCCATCGTACGAGTTGAGTCCGGCAGCCGTTCCGATCCACAACACACCGTCCTGATCCATAGCCAGACTAAAAATAGTATTGCTAAACAGATTGTCCTGAATATTGAGCTGGTAAACCTGATCGTCGGATTTATCTTGCAGAGAGCTACCATAATCCAGAATGTAGAGCCCATTGTACAGTGTGCCGATGTAAACACGATGGCTGAAGGCATCGAATTCAATACACAAAATTCCGCCTTCTTTGGCTACAATGCCGTCATCAGAGCCAAAGTACACCCAGGAATTCTGATCCAGGGAAATGAAGCCGTTGTTGTCATAGGGGGCAACGGCCAGCAGGTGGTCGTTATGGGCCCAGTAATTGGCAAACCATAAACGGCCTTCAGGACCTTCTTTAATATCGGTGATGATTTCGTAGTTTTGGTCGGGCACTACACCCGCGAAATAATTTTTGTAAATGGTAAACAGACCAACGGGATTGATTTCCCGATAAGTATTGATGTCGCTAAAATCCATGCGCGCAGGGAATTCGTAAGAATGGAAGAAAACGGTGTCTCCTTCGGCGGTAAAGGTTAAAATGCCACCGCCCCAGGAGCCAATCCACAAATTATTAAAACGATCTTCATACAAGACATCGGCATTATTGAGAGTTCTCCAGTAACTGCCCTTAAACTTGATCTTTTGCCAGAGCTGTCCGTCAAAAACATAAATACCCTGTTCCGCCAGAATTTTAGGTCGGCTGGAGGAAGCCCATATTCTTTTTTGATGGTCTTTGACAACGCGACGTAGCAAATTGCTGGGCGGGCCGTCCAGTTTAACCGTTTGCTCATCGGAACTGAGCAGACCATTTTCAGAAAGTCCCATCCAGAGCTGGCCGTCGTCGGTGATGGTCAGGCCTACCGGTTGCTCGGCGATGGTTTTAATCAGCTGACTGCCGTTTTGCAAATCGTATTGAAAAAGGGAATGGCCGCTCAGCACGTAAAGAACGGAATTCTCAGGTAGAGCAGCAAAAGCCTGCACCGGAAGGTATTGGCCGTTGGTGTTTTTGGCCCAATTGGAAACGGTTACAATGTTTCCGGCTGCATCGGCGTAGGCCAGCCCAGAAGAGGTGCCAATCCACAACTTATCCTTTACAGGCAGCAAAGCAGGAATTCTGTTGTTCGGTAGGTTCTGGCTGGTGGTAAAAATGCTCCAGCGCTGAGGATCATTGATGGGAAATTTTCCAAAATCGGAAGGAGCGCTCAATAAGCCCTGATTAGTGCCCAGCCAAATTTTGCCGCCAAAGACAGCGCTAACCAGCACCGAGTCCACCGCAATGGGGAAATTATGGAAGAAGTCTTTAAAAACGTACGAAGACCGGTCGTGAACCAGAACCGCAATCCCCTCGGGCGTTGTGATCCATAGGGTATCGTTTTGCAGGAACAGGTGGAGAATTTCCTTCCCTTCCAGCGCGTATTCGTATTGCCAGGAGTTGCTGTTCGGGTCGTAAATCTGCAGAATGCCTTCAATGCCGGCCACCAGCACCTGCCCGAATTGATCCCGTGCAATGCAATGCAAATTAATGGAGCGCAATCCTTGGACATTGGTGAAGCGTTCGATTTGTCCATCCTGCAGATCGTAACTAAACAGGCCCCCTTGCGAAACGGCCCATATCTTGCCCTCACTAAAAGTCAGATCGCGTACATCGTTCATATTGGTAAGGGTTTGCCAGTCTGCAATGCCCTGGCTCAGGGCCAGTTTTAAAATCAAAAAAAGAAATAATGGTGTTTTGGTCAAGGTTACTCTCCTCGTTACATTACAGTTTAGCCATCAGGTCGGCCATTTCGATGGCCGCCAGGGCCGCATCCCAACCCTTATTGCCCGCTTTTGTCCCTGCGCGTTCAATGGCCTGTTCGATGGTGTCGCTGGTAATAACGCCAAAGATGACGGGCACTTCGGTTTCCAGGGCGCTAAGGGCGATGCCTTTGGAGACTTCGGCTGCCACATAGTCAAAATGAGGCGTGGCTCCGCGAATAACGGCTCCCAGGCAGATAATGCCATCGAATTGACCCGATTTGGCCAGTTTTTTGGCAATTAACGGGATTTCAAAAGCGCCGGGCGTCCAGACGAGCGTGATATCCTCTTCAGCGCAATGGTGGCGCTGCAAACAATCCAGCGCACCTTCCAGTAATTTGTGGCTGATGAATTCATTAAAACGACTGACGACCAGAGCAAACTTTTTACCCTGTGCTGAAAGCTTCCCTTCAATCTTTTTCATTGTCATTTCCTTTAATCTACTTATTTATCTTTTAAAAATAAATGGCCTAATTTATCTCTTTTGGTTTTCAGGTAAAATTCATTAACTTCATTGGGGCAGATTTCAATAGGTACGCGTTCGACGACTTCCAGATCGTAGCCCTTGAGACCGACAATTTTTTTGGGATTGTTGGTCATTAATCGAATCTTTTGCAGGCCCAGGTCTTTAAGAATCTGGGCGCCAATACCGTAATCGCGTAAATCGGCTTTGAAGCCCAGGGCTTCATTGGCTTCAACCGTATCTTTGCCCTGTTCCTGCAGGGCATAAGCCAGTAACTTATTGACCAGACCGATACCGCGCCCTTCCTGGCGCATGTAGAGCAGAACACCGCGCCCTTCTTTTTCGATCATCTGAAGAGAAACGGCCAGCTGGTCGCCGCAATCGCAGCGTTTGGAACCAAAAACATCGCCGGTCAAACATTCCGAATGGACGCGCACAAGGGTGGGTTTGCCATCGGCGATGGCGCCTTTAACCAGGGCCACATGGTGTTCATCGGGGTTTAGCGTGTTCTCAAAAAGATAGAGTTTAAATTGTCCATATTTAGTTGGCAGGTCAACTACAACTCGCCGGCGAACAAATTTTTCACGTTTGCGTCGATATTCAATGAGGTCGGCAATAGTTATTATTTTGAGGTTGTGCTTTCTGGTAAAGGCTTCTAATACTTTACCCCGGGCCATAGTGCCGTCTTCGGCCATGATTTCGCACAAAACACCGGAAGGTTTCAATCCCGCCAGGCGCGCCAGGTCCATGGCCGCTTCCGTATGGCCGGCCCGACGCAATACGCCGCCTTTTTTGGCAATTAAGGGAAAGATGTGCCCCGGGCGGGCCAGATCATCCGGTTTGGTGGCCGGATCGATAATCACGCGAATGGTTTGCGCGCGATCGTAGGCCGAAATGCCGGTGGTGGTGCCATGTTTGGCATCCACGCTAACGGTGAAGGGCGTCTGGTGTTTCGAAGAGTTTTCGCTGACCATGAAATCAAGGTCCAGCTCACGGGCTCGTTCCTCGGTGATGGAAATGCAAAGCATGCCCCGCGCTTCGCGGGTGATGAAGTTGACGTCCTGAGGACGAACCAGCTCCGAGGCCATGATCAGGTCGCCTTCATTTTCACGATCCCGATCATCCACAACCACCACCATTTTCCCGTTGCGAATATCTTCGATGGCCTCTTCGATGGTATTAAATTGTATTTCCTGCTGCATCAAAATTTCCTGCTTTTTTCTTTTAAATTTTCTTATTCCAGATGGATCTCTTTTGTTTCACGTAAAGTAATAAACGTTTTATTTTGTTCTGTTATTGCCAGACATCTTTGCATTTACCTATCAATGCTACTAAAATTGTAATTTTTTCGGAACCAGCCACACTGCTTTCTTTAGCCCACAACCATCTTGCCCTGTCCCACGCCTAAAACCCCAATTTCTTCAGCCAGTCTTCAGAAAGAGAGGGGCTTCGGGCATCCCGATCGCTAAAAGTTAGCAACCGTTCCACATATTTGGCAATGACATCCACCTCGATGTTGACCATTTCTCCCACCTTTTTAAATTTTAGATGCGTGTTTTGAAAGGTGTGAGGAATGATTGAGATTCCAATCCGCTTACCGTTGAGCCGGGCAATGGTTAAGCTAATGCCGTCCAGGGCAATCGAGCCTTCGGGAATGGCGTATTTGAGCAGGGCAGGGGGCAATTCGACCTCCCACCAGTAATTTTCTCCCAATTTTTCCAGACGCGTGGTCTGACCTACGCCATTCACATGGCCCTGTACCAGATGACCGCCCAGACGCTGATCCAGGCGCAGGGCACGCTCCAGATTTACCTTTTGCCCCTTGCGCCAGCTTTTTACGCTGCTTTTGGTTAAGGTTTCGCCCACGGCATCGACGGTAAAACCGGTTTCGCTAAATTGCGTAACGGTTAAACACAGGCCATTAACAGCAATGGAATCGCCAATCTTCAGGTCTTCCAGCACTTTAGCGGCCGTAAGCGTGATCTGTTTTCCACCCTTGATGTTAATGATGCGGGCAATGGTGCCCACCTCTTCTATTAATCCGGTAAACATGTGACAAATTTAGTGATTTTAAGTCCGTTTGTCATTTTTCTTTTTTTGTGTACAACAACGCCACATCACTTTCCAGCTTTTTAATGGCTTTTAATTGCAGAAAATCACCTTTTACCTTTTGAAATGCAGGCAGGCCACGACCCAGTAACACCGGCGCTTCCATTAGAAGGCATTCGTCGAATAGACGTTCGTTTAAAAAAGAAGTGAAAATGGTTTGTCCGCCTTCAACAAGTAGAGAGGCGATTTGCTTTTCTTGCCACAGATAACCCATGATTTCACTTAGAGGCAGCTCATGATTCGGGGCAGCGAATTGAACAACCTGAATACCCATGGCCTGTAATTCTGAAACCTTTGCAGCCGGCGCATCCTTGGCCGTTAATACGATTGTTTTGGACTTAAAGCGATCATGAAACAACTTTGCAGACAGCGGAACGCGCAAACGGCCATCCAGAACCAGGCGCCAGGGTTGTGGGCCCTTAACGTGGCGCACGGTCAGCAGGGGATCATCGGCTAAAATAGTGCCAGCGCCTACCAGCAAAGCCAGATGTCGGGCGCGTAGTCTGTGTACAAAGCGTCCGACTATTGGGCCGGTTAACCAGGTTTGTTGCGTTCGCTCAAGGGCAATAAAGCCATCCAGGCTGCGGGCGATTTTTAGCGTAATGAAGGGCCGGTTTTGGGCCATGTTCAAAAAAAAGACCTTATTCAGTTCTGCGCCTTCCTTTTCCAGCAGGCCAACATCGACCTGGATGCCGGCTTCACGCATCTGCAGTATGCCGCGTCCGCTAACTTGCGGATTGGGATCGAGATTAGCCACGACCACGCGAGCCACTTTTTTACTGATGACCAGGGGCGTACAGGGCGGCGTCTTTTTGTTGGTATGGCAACAGGGCTCTAAATTACAGTAAAGCGTGGCTCCGGTCGGGTCTTCGGTGGCGTTTTTAAAGGCTTCGACCTCTGCGTGGGGGCCGCCAAAATAGTGATGGTAACCCTGGCCGATGATGCGTCCGTTCTTAACTAAAACGGCGCCAACCATGGGATTGGGGCGCACTTTGAACTCACCCCTACGGGCCAGGCTAAAACAGCGCCGCATCATCTGTTTGTCAAAACTGGAAAATTCTCTGTTCATGGCCTGCCATTCTTTTAAATTGAAAAAACAATGTAGAAAATTTGACGACAATTCTCAATAGTGGGCAACAGCCTGTTTTAAAACCAAACCAATGGTTCAATACAGGACGTAACCGTGTGTTTTTGGAGTTTCTGAACGTTCAATGAAAAATCCATGGAAAATCAAACACAGAACGTCCATCTTTGAAAGCAATTTACCGCTGGCAAAATAAACCGGTACAGGTCATATGCCACTATTAAAAATTACGAAATACGAATTATTTTGTGAAAGGGCAAGTAGTGCCCTGAAAGGCGAAGGATCGTACCGAGTGTCATTCCGACCCTGCTTCAGCGGGGTCGGAATCCCTTTCACTGGCAAACAATTCCTAAGCAAACGTAACTCAAGCTTCTGCTCCAGACTTTGGTAAGGGCGATTTAATTTTCTCCAAAGACAAAAGCGCTAAAACGGAACAGGTCTGCTTGGGGATCTTTCCAGGCATCCAGTGGTAATCCGGCTTTTCGACAGGTTTGCTGTAAAAATGTTTCAAGGTCCCAGCCCCACTCAACCGGCACCTGAGGTAAAAGCAGTCCGACATTTGGTCCGCGTTTAATCAGCAGGCCATCGCGCCCAATTTTAATCTCTTTGATGTTACGCACGTGTCTGAATGGCGAAAGAACCGAGATCTCGTATTCCAGATAAGGCAATTCCGCCTGGGAGACTGGTTTAAATCGGGGATCGTTGGTTGCTGCCTGAATGGCTGCATCCCGAACCACCAGATAGAGCGGCTTTAGCGGTGCGGTGTAGCCAATGCAGCCCCGCAATTGTCCATTGATCTTAAGAGTGACAAAAGCGCCCCGATCCTGTTTGATGCTTTCAAGGTCATCTGCAGAAGGCTCGTACAATTTGCCATTTTCAACAGCCGATTTTACAGCCTGCTTAGCAATTTTCAGCAAACGTTCTTGAGCCTTTTTGCCTAAGGAAAAGCCTTTGGTATTTTTCTGGCTCTGTTTTTTTTTCACAAAGACAAAGGCCGAATAGCCTACCACGCGATCTTTATTGCCCATGGAGACATCGCCGGAATTGGCGTACTTTAGCAGAACGGCATCGGTTGCCCCCAGATATTCGGAGGCGATCATCAGGCTTACAATGGGCCCTCCGCCGCACGCTTCCCAGATGCGGGCCTGTAAATTCCGAGATAAATTGTAATAATCCCACTCTTTGATGGCATTCAAAACTTTACGATCTAATTGAATGGCCTGCTCGTAGGGATGGTAATGTGAGAGGTCAGAGCTGGCCACAATAATCGTTTTGTCGTCCCGAATCAGTTCGGCCAGTGCCCGGCCAAGGGAGCGGGCCGTTTCGTAACTTTGTTCGCCCATGACAATGGGCACTAAATGGAAGGAACCCAGCGCTACCTGCAAAAAAGGCAATTGGACTTCCAGCGCATGTTCGCCTCTTCCCTGAAAATTAATGGTGTGCCCCTGTTCCGAAAGTTCCAGCCGATCACTTTTTTTAGCCAGTTTTTCGGCAAATTCTCGGTCGACCGGAATCAGGCCCAGCGGTGTTTCATAATGCGTACCATTGTAGATGGAGGCTCCGCTAAAGTAATCGATATGGCTGGGTGAAATGACGACAACGCGCTCAATTTTTCTACCGATAAGTATTTTGTAAGCGTGTGCGGCCACCCCTCCGGAATAAACATAACCGGCGTGCGGAGCAATAATTCCGGTGATCGGTTCGGATATTTCAGGGACCTGGGCTTTTTCCAATAATCCTTTAACCATGTTACGCAGCGTTGTCGGATTGGAAGGGTAAAAGGCGCCGGCCACAGCCGGTTTTCGGACCCTGGTTTGTGTTTCTCCAGAAACACACTGGTTTACAAAAAACAAAATGATCACCCCCATTAAAAAGAATGAAACCCCCTGTTTAAATTTTTTTTTCATGACGCATTCAATCCCAATGTATTAGATACATTTTACTGCACTAAGGTTAACAAAAACTGAGAGTAAAGTCAATGGAGGGGAAAGAATTTCTGTAAGGAATTGTTTGGAGCCAATTTTGATAATTCAATCCGCTTCCTGTTTCATGAATAATTTGCATTATGTGGGAAGGCACAAACAGGCCATTTAGAATTCCGATTTATTGGGGTGAGTAATCTTTTTATATTGGTATTAAAGTATCGTTATATTTAAACTAAGGCAGCGTAGCCGCAAACAAAAAACTTCTTTAAAAATGACAGGCCGGTGCCCGGAACCTTTTAACTCTTACACTCATATACTCTGAACTTTACTCCTCCAACAGCAGAAGTCATTTCACGAATTAGCCCTCCCCCCCCTCGGTCCCCGTCTTCCAGAATAAAAGTCTGGGAGACGAGGAAGGCTTGGTGGGGGAATTTTCTCACCTGTATTGAAAACACCGTTCACGAACAATGGAAATTCGCTATGTCAGCCCGATGCTCATTAAACAATTCAACAATTCAACAATTAAACGGTTTTACTTCCTCACCCTGCACAAAAATTTTCGTATCCCGCTAAGCGGGATTATAAGTTTTGAAGGAAGTATTCTAATCCTTTTTAATAAGAAGTTTTTCCACAGAAAAATAAAAAGGCCCAGGAATCCCGGGCCTGTTGTTTATTTAATCAACGTCATGCGTATGGAGCCCATGATTTTTCCATTGACTTTTATGGTAAGAAAATAAAAACCACTGCTCAAATCCTGGCCGTTGAATGAGGCAAAGTGCCGGCCGGCATTTTGATACCCTCCGTGCAGGGTTTTAATTTTTCGGCCATTAACATCAAAGACCATCATTTCTACCTGTCCTGCTTGCGGCAAATCATACGCTATTTGTGTAACGGGGTTAAAAGGATTGGGATAATTTTGGGAAATAGAAAATTCGCCGGGCGTCTTTTCTGTATTTTCAGCAATATTAACCGCAGTGCTATCTTCAAACAAAAGAATACGTTTCAATTCTTTGTCATCTGCGTTATCAGCGCTTACAAGAACCGAGTAAAAATAGGCTCCCTGATTTGAATCTGGCATGGCATCGATATGAACGTTCCAGCTATGGTTGTAGGTCGCTTTGGAAGGGATATTGCCAAAAGAATGTAGCGTATCTGCTCCATCGGAGATGGACAACTGAGGCGGGAGGCGCAGTGTGACCTGGGCATTGAGCGCGTCCACATCGCCGCTATTGTAAACGTCAATTTTGATGACAAAATCTTCAAAAGACAGGCTGTCGCCATTGTAGCTTACACTGGAAGGGGCGGTAATAACAGACGGCAAGGGCGGCAATAAATCTTCATTAGCGATTAAACTTCTGGAAGCCGTGTTGTTAGATTCGCTGGATTCAACGATAACATTTTGTTGATCCACTACAACGAAGATGGTATGATAGGCCGGATAAGGCGGAGTCTCCCAATTCAGGCTTAGCATCCGACTCTGACCGCTGGGAATGGAGTCGATGACAAAGACCGAACTAATGGCATTGTTGGCGGTGGGCGATCCATCAAAAAACTGTACAGCAACGTTGTGCGCGGTCAGGTAACCGTAGTTATGAATCGTGGCATTGATGGTAAAGGGAACGCCCTGAATATTGCTCACTGTGTCAGGATCAAAATCGATGTCCACGGTTGAAATGGCCAGATCGGGAAGGGTCAGGCTGTAGTTTAACGGGGCGAAATCGGCGCCATAGGCGCCGCCATAGGAAGTAAAGATGGCCACGTTTTCATCGCTTTTAACCTGATAAATCGCTTTACTGGAATAAAACGAATAATTCTCTCCTTTTTGCAGGGTGCTTGTACTAACAGTGTCCTGTGTGTCCATGTTTATAATCTGGACCGTGTTTTTATCTTCATAAGAATAAACGACAAAATCTCCGGAAATGGCAGGGACCAGAAAATGTCTGCCGATACCTTTGCCGTCGTAGTCGATGTGGCGCGTCAGATAGTAGTAACTCCCAGACCAGTAGGCGTAGGGCGTATTACAAACCGTAACCGGATTATTGCTCTGCACTTCCCAGTACAGATCGCCATCGGTGGCAATGCTGCCGGTTTCGCCATAGTTCAGTGTATCGCTCAACAGCGTGTCGCCTGTTTGCGAATTAAAAATCTGGAACAAGGTGTTGTCTTCATAGGCAACAACAATAACGCCGTTGGCCCAGCCTCCAACATATCCGGAAAAACCAAAAAATTGCTGGCCAATAAAAGTTCCATTATCGCTGGGAATGTAATAGCCCTGATCGGCGTAACTCAGAGCGGAAACCGGTTTGGAAGCCCGAACGCCTAAAAACGTACTGAAAACATTATTCAACTCCAGATGTTCGCCGCGATTTAAAACCGCTGCCGCCGCAGTGGTGGTATCCGTAAGATTCTTTATGGTGACCTCGGTGCCGTCTTCGTAGGCAAAAACAATAAATTTTTCTCCGCCCCATTCTGTCGATGGCATGAAGGTGTTCATGTGCGTGGACATGGGAGAACCGGATTCATCAACCGCAAAATAGCCCATTACGCTACGCGAAACAGGATCTCCCGTCAAAGCTGTGAAAGAATTATTGCAATCGATGTGAAAAGTGCCCGTAGAAATGCTAAACGTATAAAATTCATCCCGATTTAATATGACAGAATCCGTGGCCGTGCCGGAATAGTCGTATGCTACAAATTTTGAGTTGTCAAAATAACTGAACACCACAACGTCGCCAAACGAATATCCTGCCAGAGAATATTGAAAACCTGACTGGATTGCTACCCCCGTCAGGGGCGTTGCCTGACTCATGGTTCTTATGGGCGCATTGTTTGCTTTCCCATAACCTCCCACTTCAGTTTGGGCCAATAAAAATGATGTAAGGAACAAAAGTAAAAATAAAATTCTCATGGTACCTCCTTAAATTGGATGAAAATAACAACATTTGCAATATCGGTAAATTAATTAGAAGCAGGAATGCAATTTTGGATTTATGGATCATAAGGTGTCTAGGATCACAAAAATTCTTCAATTCCAGGGAGTAACGATCAAGAAAATAGAAAATATCAAGAAATTAGACGAATATGAACTAAATACGGTGGTTTCTGGGTGATGACCAACACGTTTTACTCTACTTGTATTTTTTAAAATTTTATTGTACATTCGTACATAAAATAAAGATGGGAATTTTTGATAATGATTTATTAAATTAGAAGATTATTAAAAAAACACAAAGGACCGCTCTAATGGCAACGCCTCAGACAACAGCTCAATACACCGAAGCTTCCATTAAATCATTGGACTGGCGCGAACACATCCGCTTACGGCCGGGCATGTACATCGGTAAGTTAGGCGATGGCTCTTCTGCGGACGACGGCATCTATGTTTTGTTGAAGGAGACCATCGACAATTCCATTGATGAATTTATGATGGGCTATGGGCGTGTGATTGAAGTAAAGGTAACCAAGCATTCGGCGCAGGTACGCGATTACGGACGGGGTATTCCGCTGGGCAAGGTTTACGACTGCGTGGCGCGCATCAACACGGGCGGGAAGTACGACAGCGAAGTCTTTCAAAAATCGATCGGTTTAAATGGCATCGGCTCCAAGGCCGTTAACGCCCTTTCCCGCTATTTTAAAGTGCAGGCCATCCGCGATGGAAAAACCAAAATTCAGGAATTTGAATACGGCGTTCTGATAAAAGATCATAAAATTACAAAGACCGATGAGAAAAACGGAACCTTAATCTATTTTGAGCCCGATCCCGAAATTTTCAAGAATTTTCAATTCAGGCTGGATTTTATTGAAAACCAGATTAAAAATTACGTTTACCTGAATGCCGGCCTTACCATTGTGTTGAACGGGCAGCGGTTTCAGTCTAAAAACGGCTTGCTGGACTTGCTAACCGATAAGCTGGAAGAAGGCGCCGCACGCTATCCAATTATTCATCTCAAAGGCAAAGACATCGAAATTGCCTTAACGCACACCAATCAATACGGCGAAGACTACTACTCCTTTGTCAACGGTCAATTTACGCCGCAGGGCGGCACGCATCAGGCGGCCTTTAGAGAAGGCGTCATTAAAACCATTCGCGAGTTCTACAAAAAGAACTTTGAAGCCATGGACATCCGCGCTTCCATTGCCGCGGCGATCGCCGTGCGCATTCAGGAGCCGGTGTTTGAATCGCAAACCAAAACCAAGCTGGGCTCCACGCACATGGCGCCAGACGGGCCGACCGTTCGTAATTTTGTGGTGGAGTTTATTAAAACCGAACTGGACAACTATTTACACAAGCATCCTGAGACGGCCGAACTTTTACTCAAAAAAATTCAGCAGTCAGAAAAGGAGCGTAAAGAGCTGGCCGGCATCAAAAAACTGGCCAACGAACGCGCCAAAAAAGCCAGTCTGCACAATAAAAAATTACGCGACTGCCGCATTCACTACAACGACATCAAAAACGATCGGCGCTTCGAAACCACGCTGTTCATTACCGAAGGCGATTCGGCCAGCGGCTCTATTACCAAGGCACGCGACGTACAAACCCAGGCCGTTTTTAGTTTGCGCGGCAAACCGCTCAATTGTTTTGGCCTGTCCAAAAAAGTAGTGTACCAGAACGAAGAGTTCAACCTGCTGCAGCACGCTTTAAACATCGAAAACGGTCTGGAAGGGCTGCGCTACAATAACGTGGTCATTGCCACCGATGCCGATGTGGACGGCATGCACATTCGTTTGCTTCTCATGACCTTTTTTCTGCAGTTTTTCCCGGATCTGGTGCGCCAGGGACATGTTTACATCCTGGAAACACCTCTGTTCCGTGTGCGCAATAAGCAAAAAACCATTTACTGCTACAGCGAAGAAGAAAAACAAAAAGCCAGAGAACAATTGGGTAAGGGCGTTGAAATCACGCGCTTTAAAGGATTGGGTGAGATTTCGCCGGACGAATTCCGACGTTTTATTCGCGAAGATATCAGGCTTGAACCGCTGGTGCTGGATAAAAAGATGCAAATTCAAAAACTGCTTAGTTACTACATGGGTAAAAACACCCAGGACCGTCAGGAATTCATTATTGACAATCTACGGGTTGAAAAAGATCTTGTAATGGAAGAATCGGCTTGAACGTTAATGGAGATGTAAGCGAAGATGGCAAAGGGAAAAAACAAAAAGGAAGATAAAGAAATAGAAGAGCGGGAATCTGAAGTTCAAAACGGACCCGTTAAACGCCAGAACGGCGAACTGGAAAGTACCGTTCATGTTCAGGACCTCTACAAGAACTGGTTTTTAGATTACGCTTCGTATGTGATTTTAGAGCGTGCGGTGCCTGCTTTGAACGACGGGCTTAAACCCGTGCAGCGCCGTATTTTGCACGCCATGAAGCGCATGGACGACGGCCGCTACCACAAGGTGGCCAACATTATCGGCCATACCATGCAGTTCCATCCCCACGGCGATGCGGCCATTGGCGATGCGCTGGTTAATCTTGGCCAGAAAGAGCTGTTAATCGACACCCAGGGCAACTGGGGCGACATTCGCACCGGCGACAGCGCCGCCGCCGCCCGCTACATCGAAGCGCGGCTTTCCAAATTCGCCCTGGAAGTAGCCTTTAATCCAGATATTACAGAATGGCAGCGCTCTTACGACGGACGGCAAAAAGAGCCCGTGCACCTGCCCATGAAGTTTCCTCTGGTGCTGGCCCAGGGCGCAGAGGGCATTGCCGTGGGACTTTCCACCAAAATTCTACCGCACAACTTCAACGAGCTGTTGGACGCTTCCATCGACATTTTGCAGGGCAAAAAGGTGCAAATCTTCCCCGATTTTCCCACCGGCGGCTATATTGACGTCAGCAATTACAACGACGGCAGGCGCGGCGGACGTGTTCGGGTGCGGGCTAAAATCGAAATTGCCGACAAACAGAGGCTGGTCATTAAAGACGTTCCGTACGGCGTTACCACTACTTCGCTGATCGATTCCATCATCAAAGCCAATGACAGCGGCAAAATCAAAATCAAACGCGTGGTGGACAACACCGCCGAAGAGGTCGAAATCGTT
>NZ_JBSMDE010000160.1:0-3742 GCF_056497305.1 Caldithrix sp.
TATCATGTGGTGTTTGACGGCAGCCACCTGGCCAGCGGCGTGTACATTTACCGTTTGACCACGGAAAAAGGTTTTGCGCAATCGAAAAAGATGATGCTGATTAAATAAGGTCTGTAAATTGAAAAGGGGCTTTTTAAAGCCCCTTTATTTTTACCATCGTCCTTTTCGATTCCAACCGTAATTCGTTCTCCCCACAAAATGTCCTTTTCCCCCTCTGCCAGAAGTTCGTAATGTCTTGCAGTGGTAGAGATTCCACACCTCCTGTTGATCTGCTTTTCTCTTGCGATGATGCCGAAACAGTAGGATTTTTAAAGCATTGGCGTCTTGCTTGATGGGAATGGATTTTCTCATAACGGCCCTCCGTTTTGATGGTTTATTTCTTTTTACGCATTTTTCTTAAAAAAATCTCCATTATTTTTTGCCGGATTGACAGAAATCACATACAAAAGCGGGCTTGCTTTAGTATTATTGGTTTACATCAGATATTTTGAGAAAAAAAATAGGATAATCATATATATGGAGCGACGAGAATTACCGCGTTTGGTTTTAAGCAATGCTACCGTGCGCTTTAAAAAATTAAACCCGGCTTCATTCTGGGCCAGGCTCTCTCCCCATTTTGCCATCCATGATCTGTCAAAAAGCGGTTTGTCCTTCACAACGAATTTTCCCGTTTCAAAAGGGGACAAAATCTATTTAAAATTATTTTTGAACGATGGCACAACCATTCCTCTTAAAGGAATTGTAAGATGGACCAAACTCCTGAACAGCGATGGCCAGTCCCATCTGGTTGGCGTGCAGTTTCTGCCATTTGGCAACAACTCCGATTATAACGACCTCTCCTCCCTGGATTATTTACGCAAGCTGCTCCCCTCATCTCATAACCGGACCATTATTTCTGAAGAAATAAACAATCATCTGGAATAACTGAAAAGCCCATTTGCCCGCAATTGAATTGATTTCTATATTCATTAACAGCTGCTGTTAATTGAATAAAAGGATTTGCTATGAAGTTAAGGTCTGTTTCTTTACACTGGCAAATTTTAATCGGCTTCCTTCTGGGCATCCTCCTGGCTATCGCTTCCCGATTGTTTCACTTTGAATCTTTTGTCGTTGAAGACGTTGCCCTGTTAGGTACGGTTTTTATCCGCGCTTTAAAAATGATCATAGTGCCTCTGATCGTTTCTTCCATTATTTCTGGCGTAACCAATCTGGGCGACGCCGAACATTTCGGCCGCCTTTCGTTGAAAACCCTTATTTACTACATTATGACCAGTCTTTTTGCCATCCTCACCGGCTTGATTCTGGTTAACCTTATTGCGCCAGGCATTGGCGCTAATCTTAGTCTGCAGGAAATGCCGCAAGGATTGGAAACATCGGTGCAGAGTTTTCAGGATTTGCTGTTACGCATCATTCCGGAAAATCCATTGGCGGCCATGACGCGAGGAGAAATATTACCAACTATATTTTTCTCTTTGATGTTTGGCTTTTTTATTACACGAGCGCCAGAGCCCTACAGAAAACAGCTAACCGGCTTTTTCCAGGCCGTTTTTGAAGTAATGATGGGCTTAACCCATTTCATTATTCTGTTTGCACCTGTGGGCGTATTTGCCCTGATTGCCAAAGTGATTGCGCAAACCGGATTAGATGCCGTTCTTCCTTTGTTAAAGTACATGATTACGGTCATCCTGGGATTGCTGATTCATGCCACTATCACTTTACCGTTATTGATTTACCTTTTAGGAGGTATTTCGCCCTTTAAACACTTTAAAGCCATGTCGGCAGCCCTGATGACCGCCTTCTCCACCTCCTCTTCTTCGGCCACTTTGCCCCTAACCATGGACTCCATTGAAAAAAATGCCGGGGTTTCGAACAAGGTGAGTAGTTTTGTTCTGCCCCTGGGAGCCACCATTAACATGGACGGCACAGCGCTTTACGAATGCGTAGCTGCCATGTTTATTGCTCAGGTTTACGGAATCGATCTGCCATTTGGCCAGCAAATGATTGTAGTCATCACCGCTCTGCTGGCCAGCATTGGGGCGGCTGGCATCCCCATGGCCGGACTGGTCATGATCACTATTATCCTTAAAGCCGTTGGTTTGCCATTGGAAGGCATTGGCATGATCCTGGCTGTGGATCGTATTCTGGATATGTTAAGAACTTCGGTAAATGTCTGGAGCGATAGTTGCGGCGCGGTGTTGATTGCCCGCAGCGAAGGAGAAGACCAGCTTGCAGTTTTGAAAAACGACAGACATTAATCGTTTTTTAAGGGAATAAGCAGTTCGAAACGACTACCTTCCTGTAATCGGCTTTGAACCTTGATTTGCCATTTATTTTCGTCGGCAATTCTTTTTACAATGGACAGGCCAAGACCGGTGCCCTCTTTTCTGGTGGTATAAAAAGGTTGAAAAATTTTATCTAGTTGATCTTCTGCAATTCCCCTTCCGGTGTCCACAATCGAAATAATGAGCGTACCCGGCCTTTGCTTTGCCTGCAAGGTAAGCTGCCCGCCATCAGGCATGGCTTGCAGGGCATTTAACAACAGATTAATGAGCACCTGTTTTAAGGCGTTGGGATCGGCTTCGACCACGGGTAAATCGGCTTCAAACTCCGTTTTAATGGCCACGTTTTGTTTGCGCGCTTTACTTTCCACCATTTTGATTAACAGATGTAACGTTTCATGAAGATTGATGGTTGATTTGGACTGGGTTTGTTTGCGCGCAAAATGCAGGTAGTTTTCCACAACCGTATTGATGCGCTGCGTTTCCTGTTCCAGAATGGTAAAAAACTCAGATGCTTTTAATTCTTCCGGAGCCTGCTCTTTTAGAATTTGAAGGGAACCGCGGATGGAGGCCAGAGGATTCCGGACTTCATGGGCCATGCTGGCGGTTAATTCGCCGATGATGGCCAGGCGGTCGGCAGCCCGTAATTTGCGCTCCATTTCCAGCAGTAATTCAGATTGCTGTTTCTGCTGTTCGTTCAAGGCTTTCAGCTTTTCTGCCAGCTGGCGGTATTTTTCGGTCTCTTTTCTTTCGCCTTCCGCTTTCAGACCGGTCAAATAGCCAATTACGTTAAATAGAATGATCTGCAAAAAACGCAACAAATTGGTTTCCACCAGACCGCCCCATTGTAAAAAAACATGAGGTAGGTAGAAAGCCGTAACCATAAGCGCCGAACCGACACCTCCCTTTACGCCAAATTGAAAGGCAGCCAGCAAAATAGGGATAAAGTACAATTCCATAAAAATAAGATGAAACTGCCAGACCGAAGTGGGGATATTGTAATGGAAGAAGGTTATGACCAGAATAAGAACGACAATAATGGCTATCCACACCTTTTTTTTCATAAAATCCCTTTCCCTTACAGAACTCCGTAAAGTTAGTAAAATCTACGCAATTGACAAAATTCATTTGTGCGTAGGCAGGCTTATCGGGTATTCCAGATTCACGTGTCCGGGGCCTCATGTTTCACCTTAAACAAAAAAGAGCGTGGGGGGCAATTAAGGCGCCACGAATTTACCCAATAATTGAAAAACATTGGCAT
The DNA here is from genome assembly GCF_056497305.1 of Caldithrix sp. Classification (NCBI taxonomy): domain Bacteria; kingdom Pseudomonadati; phylum Calditrichota; class Calditrichia; order Calditrichales; family Calditrichaceae; genus Caldithrix; species Caldithrix sp. The sequence continues at coordinate 3,541 of NZ_JBSMDE010000160.1, forward strand.
AGGCGCTGGAAACCGTTCCACGACTTCTTTTAAAAAATAGCTTTACTGATGATTAGGAAAATGACTACACAACGCATTATGTCTCTTTCCGATCATTCCATTAATATTGTAGAATAAAATACAAAACAAATTTAATTGTTGAATATTCTCCAGTTTTGGGGTGCGAATCTTTTTGCCCATATTTGATTAATTCTTTTATTAA
>NZ_JBSMDE010000161.1:0-21032 GCF_056497305.1 Caldithrix sp.
TGAGCGGCGTTGTCAGTTTTGAAAAATTATTGCAAGAAGGAGCCGCCCATCGTGAGGCTTTTCCTGAAGCCTTTGAAAAATCCATGGAGGCCATTGATCCTGAAGCGTTGTGCAGTCTGGTTTACACTTCCGGCACAACCGGCGAACCAAAAGGCGTGATGTTGTGCCATCGCGGCTTTGTATTTGATATTGTGAATTCGGAAGCCCGTCTGGGGCTGGGTGCCGATGATGTGTTTCTCTCCTTTTTGCCTCTCAGCCATTTGTACGAACGCCTGGCCGGGCACTGGTGCCCCATCTACAAAGGCGCAACCATCCATTACGCGCGGGGCATTGACACCGTTGTAGAGGACATTGCCGTAGCCCGTCCGACCATCATGGTCAGCGTCCCGCGTCTGTACGAAAAAATTGCCAATGCCATGCAGGAAAAGGCCGAACAGGGTTCTGCGCTGGCCCGCAATATTTTTTACTGGTCCATCGGCACAGGGCTGGAATACCATGAAAAACGACGCAAGGGAAAGATGAGTAAATGGCTGGAGCGTCGTTACAAACTGGCCGAAAAACTGGTGTTCAATAAAATCAAGGCCAAACTGGGCGGCAGATTTCGCCACCCGATTGCCGGCGGCGCCCCGTTATCTGTTGAAACATTAAAGATTTTTGAGGCCATCGGGCTGCCGATTATTGAAGGCTACGGCATGACAGAAACGCACCTGATCATCACGCTTACGCCTCCTGGCGAAGTCCGTTACGGTTCCTGTGGTAAACCGATTGAGGGCATTAAAGTCAAAATTGCTGAGGATGGCGAGGTGCTGGTTAGCGGCCCCATCCTGATGTTGGGCTATTACAATAAGCCGGATGAGACCAGGGAAGTCATTGATGAACAGGGCTGGCTGCACACCGGCGATATTGGGCATCTTGACGAAGAAAATTATTTGTTTTTAACCGATCGTAAAAAGAATATTATCGTGACTTCCGGTGGCAAAAACGTGGCGCCGGCGCCGATTGAGCACAAATTAAAGACCAGCAGATACATTGAGGAAGTGTGCCTGGTAGGAAATAAACGCAAATTCGTATCCGCTCTGATAATCCCTGCCTACGAAATTTTGAAGGAATGGGCCAAAGAGCAGAAGATCCAATACAACACTCTAAAAGACCTGTTGCAAAACGAAAAAGTGCAGGTCCTGTTCCAGTCAGAAATCGAGCGCCTGCAGGAAGGATTTGCCCGCTTTGAAAAAGTGAAAAAATTTGCCCTGCTGGCTGAACCTTTTTCTCAAGAAAAAAATGAATTAACCCCCAGCCTCAAAATTAAACGTAATGTGGTTGAACAAAATTATCAGGCGCTCATCGATTCATTTTATGAAAAATGAAACGAACCAGCCTTTCATTGAACTTCCATAATCGATCTGAGGTGGCCTAAAGAATTTCCGGGAAAAACCTATCTTGAACAGCTTAACACAGAACAGCAGCGGTTCTAAGATAGAAAAAGTTAGTGAGGGCATGAAATGAAAATAAATTGTCCGATGTAAATTTAATTTACAAAATTGAGGTAAAAGATGAAAAGCGGCGCATTATTAATTATCGGTTTTATGTTATTGTTTAAGGCCAGTGAGCAGAACAGATCTATTTTACAACTGGCAGATATTTTTACTGACAACATGGTGCTGCAGCAAAAGAAGCCCATTCCCATCTGGGGCACAGGACCCGCGGGGCAGTTTATTGAAGTGCAATTGGCTGACCAGAAGGTGAAAGTAAAAGCCAACCAGAAGGGCAGATGGCGCGTTAGATTGCTGGCCATGCCGGCGGGCGGCCCTTTTGAGTTGCGAGTCAAAACTGAAAAGGGAAAGGCCATTACGCTGCGCAATATCCTGATTGGGGAAGTCTGGTTGTGTTCCGGCCAGTCCAACATGGAAATGCCCCTTAAAGGCTGGCTGCCGGAGGCTCCTGTAGAAAACAGCGAACAGGAGATAGCCAGCGCTCATCTGCCTCAAATCCGTTTTTTTACCGTGCCGCGCCACATGGCTTTGCAAAAGGAAACGGAAATTAAAAGTCAGTGGCAGGTTTGTTCGCCACAAACAGCCGCCGATTTCAGCGCCACGGCTTTTTTCTTTGGTAAAAAACTGTATCAGGAATTAGGCGTGCCTATTGGTTTGATTCACAGTAGTTGGGGCGGCACACCGGCCGAGGCCTGGACAGCGGTCGATTGTTTGCAAAAAATGGATGATTTTAAGGATGTAGCTCAAAAATTACAAAAGCTGCAACCAGCATTGAAACGATTAAAAGCCTGGCGCCAGGGCCTGCAAAAAATCGAAGTGCCAGACATTAATGACAGCAGCTTCTGGGCCGGGCTGGATGTGCAAGATGCGCTTTACACCGATGCCAACCTGCAGGACTGGTACGAGGCCCAGCTCCCTGGCCGCTGGGAAGAGAGCGCTTTGGGCGAATTTGATGGCATTGTCTGGTACAAAAAAATCGTAAAAGTTCCGCAGAAGTGGATTGGTCAGGATTTAATACTCAATCTGTGCCCCATTGACGACATGGATCGAACCTATTTTAACGGGCAGAAGGTGGGCGGCAAAGAACAGATGGGCTTCTGGCAAACGCCCAGAAAATATGTGGTGCCTGGACAACTGGTTAACAAGACCAATGTCATTGCCATACGCGTGATTGACACCCAGGGCGCCGGTGGGCTTTGGGGGAAATACGAAAAATTTGATCTGCAGCTGAAAAGCGATCCCGCGCAGCGGATTGAACTGGCCGGCCAATGGCATTATTTGCCCGTGGCAGAATATGACAATAATCTGTTTTACGTTTACGGCCCAAAACAGAAAGATTTTGAGCGGCGACCCGTATTACCCCTGAAACTTTCGCCGCACACGCCCGGCGTGCTGTTCAACGGCATGATTCATCCCTTAATCCCTTTCAGCTTTAAAGGCGTAATCTGGTACCAGGGAGAGGCCAATGTGTCAAGGCCATTGCAATACAGAGAACTATTTCCTCTGATGATCAACTGCTGGCGTGAAAAATGGCAGCAGGGCGATTTCCCGTTTTATTACGTGCAAATTGCGCCTTACGATTACGGGGCGCATTCCCACTCTGAATTGTTGCGCGAGGCCCAATGGATGGCCATGAAGCTCAAAAACACGGGCATGGTGGTAACAACGGACATCGGCGACGATCACAATATTCATCCGGCTAAAAAACGGGAGGTCGGGGAGCGTTTGGCCCTCTGGGCTCTGGCCCACGATTACGGACGGGAAGACCTGGTGTTTTCCGGACCTATCTTTTCCAGAGCAGAAAGCACAGGCCACAGGATGCGCATCTATTTTCAATATGCGGATGGAGGACTAATCCTGAAAAGAGCTGTAGCTGAAAATCCATTTCAGATCTCCGGAGCAAATCGCAAATTTCTTCCGGCCAGGATAAAGGTGGAACAAAACACCTTAATCGTCTGGCATCCACAAATTGCCCGTCCACGCGCGGTACGCTATGGTTGGAGTAATACGCCCCATGCCGTGCTTTTTAATCAGGCAGGATTACCGGCGGCTCCGTTCAGAACCGATGACTGGTAAGAGATGCTCAGTCCAATTTTAATTTTTGTGAGGTGGAGAGGCTGAAAAAAATTTGAAAGTAATGCGTTTTTTGCACAGATTCTTTTTCTTTTGAACAAACTAACTTGATGAGAGGAAAAGGCATGGCTGCACAGCATAACTCCGGAAGACTCTCCTTCTGGGAAAAGGCGGGATATGGCTTTGGCGATTTGGCTTCTGTTCTTTACTGGCAAACCATTTCTGCTTATTTGCTCTATTTTTACACGGATGTCTTTGGTATTTCTGCGGCGGCGGCCGGCACCATGATTCTGGTCACCCGTTTGTGGGATGGGATTAACGACCCCTTGATGGGGGTGATTGCCGACCGCACGCAAACACGCTGGGGAAAATTCAGGCCCTATCTCTTGTGGATGTCTATCCCTCTGGCGATCATGGGCGTTCTTACCTTTTCTGTACCGGATTTGGGCCCTAACGGCAAACTGATTTATGCCTATGTCACGTTCACCTTACTAATGATGCTTTACACAGCCATCAATATTCCTTACTCTTCATTGTTAGGGGTTATCACGCCGGATTCTGTGGAACGTACCAGCGTGGCATCGTTTAAGTACACGTTTGCCTTTGCCAGCGGCATGTTTGTTTCTGCCGTGGCCTTGCCGTTAGCCACGCATCTGGATAAAAGCTATCCAGGTAAGGGCTGGAGTATTACCATGGCTATTTTTGGCGCGATGGCCACTGCGTTCTTTTTGATTACTTTTCTTTCCACCAAAGAGCGCGTCCAGCCGCCCCCCAGGCAAAAAACTTCCATCAAACAGGATTTACTCGATCTGGCCCGTAACCGGCCCTGGCTCATTTTACTGCTGGCCACCATGTTGATTATTTTGTTTGTGGCCACGCGCATGAGTGTGACCACCCATTATTTTAAATACTACATTGGCAGCCAGACGTTTTCTTTTTTGGGCAAGACCTACACTTTTGAGTTTGATGTGTTGACCTCGGCCTTTATCACCGCCGGCCAGGCTTTTGCTTTGCTGGGGGTGATCGCCACTGCCCCAATGGCCCGGCTTTTTGGTAAAAAGCGAGCTTTCATTTTGTTGTTCGTTGTAGCGGCTTTGACCACAGCGGTTTTCTACTTCCTGAAACCGCAACACCTGCTACTCATTTTTTTGTTTCAGATTTTGAACACCTTTTCCAGCGGACCTTTAACACCGCTATTATGGGCCATGTATGCCGATACGGCGGATTATTCAGAATGGAAAAACGGTCGGCGGGCTACGGGGCTGGTTTTCTCGGCTTCGACCATGTCGCAGAAATTTGGCTGGGCCATTGGAACGGCTTTCGCCGGCTGGTTAATGGCTCTGTTTGGTTTTAAAGCCAATATCGTGCAATCCGAACAGGTGCAGAACGGCATTGTGATGTTGATGAGTGTCATTCCAGCAGCTTTAGGCGCCCTTTCCATTCTGGTAATGTATTTTTACAAACTGGATGACCGCACCATGGAAAAAATTCAGGCCGAATTGGAAGCGAGGCGCGGGTTCCAGAAATAGGTAGGGGCGACGCACGCGTCGCCCCTACCATGGCCCACGATATTTAATTGTTTTCAAAAAAACATCGTTCGTTTATTTTAATAAATTGCCGGATGCGGTTTAATGCGTTTTTGTCACTGAAGATGTGTTCGCCAAAATTGCGTCGCCCCCACCATTTTTCAAAAATGTGAATTTTTTGTGATTTTTTTGCGATCTCTGGGAATAAAGAATTTTTCTTTCTTGTTAATCATATCTGTATTTAAGAGGTGAAAGGATTTCATGTTCCAGAAAGCGAAACAATATTTAACACTTTCCAAACCGGAGATCATGTTACTGGTGGTGATTACCGGGGCCACATCCCTCATTTTAGAGGGCAGTCTGTTGCACGATCCTCTGCGCTTTTTTCTGGCCATTCTGGCTCTTTATCTCACCGGCGGTTCGGCCAATGCGCTCAATCAATACCTTGAGAGGGATCGCGATGCTTTAATGAAACGTACGGCCCGGCGCCGTCCTCTGCCTCAAAAAAAGATAAGTGATCGGGGAGCGCTCCTATTTTCTGTTACCATAGGAAGTCTGGGCGTTGCGCTTTTTGCCTATTTTTTTAACTGGTACAGCGCAATCCTGTCATTGCTTACCATTCTTTTTTACAGTTTATTTTACACATTGTATTTAAAACCAAACACGCCGCAAAATATTGTCATTGGCGGCGCTGCCGGTGCCATGGCGCCGGTCGGTGTTTGGGTGGCTGCCACGGGCTCCATGTCCTGGGAACCCTGGCTGTTATTTTTGATTATTTTTCTCTGGACCCCACCCCATTTTTGGTCATTAGCCTTATTTTACACGGACGATTATCGGGCAAGCAAATTGCCCATGATGCCCGTGATACATGGTGAACGTACCACCCTTAACCAGATCGTCTTTTACAGTTTGATTCTTGTGGCTGCCAGTTTGTTGCTGGTCTTTTCACAAAAGGTTGGCTGGCTTTACGCCGTTGCGGCTTTTGTTTTGGGGTTCCGGTTTATTCGGCAATCCTTTAAAGCACGCAAGAGCAGAGAGGAAGCGGACTATCGGCGGTTGTTCTTTATGTCCATTCAATACCTGTTTATTCTGTTTCTGGTTATTGTTGTGGAGAGTTTTATTTAACCTGACTAAATGTAATATCATGAAATAATGATAAAACGGTTGCCTGCTCCAGGGTAGCAAGAGAAAGCCTGAAGCGAAGAGGCGATCGTAGGTGATCATGTGCTAAAATGAAGGGAGTTTAGCTTGGCGCAGATTTTTCCCAAATGGACAAATCGTTTACCATTGATTTTTGTGGTTGTTGTACTTGGCGCTTTGCTAAGTGTCGTGTTCTTTTTCTGGTATTTTGGCTCACCCAAATATATTGATGTGGGTTATCAGCCGGAACAGCCGGTTCCATACAGTCACAAATTGCATGTAGGTGAACTGGGCCTGGATTGTCGCTATTGCCATGTAAATGTTGAGCGGGCGGCCATGGCCACCATCCCCCCCACTCAAACCTGCATGAATTGTCATTCCAAAGTGGCGACCAATAGTCGTAAATTACAACCTATTCGCACCAGCTGGGCAGAGAAAAAACCCATGCAATGGGTGCGCGTTCACGATTTACCGGATTATGTCTATTTTAATCATTCGGCCCATATTCAGGCCGGGGTTGGATGCGAATCGTGCCATGGTAATGTGGCCGCCATGGAAAAGGTCTATCAGGCTAAACCGTTGAGTATGGGCTGGTGTCTGGATTGCCACCGGAACCCGGCTCCCAACCTTCGTCCAGCCAGCGAAATTACGGCCATGAATTACCAGCCGCCTGAAAATCAGCTCGCTTTAGCTCTGCAAATGATTCAACAGAAAAATATTAAACCGCCAATTGATTGTTCAGGGTGTCACAGATGAAAAGGGAGAACATGAACAACGGAAAACAATACTGGAGAAGTTTAGAACAATTAGCCGAAACTCCGGAATTCAAAAAATTTGTGGAAGCGGAATTTCCGGAAAGCGTCAACGAAATAGCGGACGGAGTGTCGCGTCGTAAATTTTTGGGTCTGATGGGCGCTTCGGTGGCTTTTGCCGGTCTGGTCAGTTGCCGTAAACCGGTTGAGAAGATCATTCCCTATGTGGCTGCGCCGGAAAACATTGTGCCCGGGGTGCCTAAATACTACGCTACCATCATGCCTTTTGGTCTGAGCAACTACGGTTTACTGGTTGAAAACCACGAAGGCAGGCCCACTAAAATTGAAGGCAATCCCGACCATCCGTCGAGCCTGGGGGCCACTAATGCCTGGTTGCAGGCTTCCGTGCTGGGCCTTTACGATCCCGATCGTTCTAAACAGGTTCGTTTGAAAGGAAAGATTAAAACCTGGCAAGATTTTGTCAGTTTTTGGCGCCAGGAAAAAGAGCGATTGGGCCAGGGAGCGGGACTGGTGGTTGTGAGTCGTTCTTTTGCCAGTCCTTCGCTGTTCGCAGCCCGCGAAAACTTCCTGCAGCAATATCCGGGGGCGCAATGGCTGGCTTACGAATCGGTCAGCGATGAAAACATTTTTAAAGGATTGAAGCTGGCCAGCGGACAGGATTTGCGTCCCCTGTACCATTTTGATAAAGCTGGGGTCGTTCTTTCGCTGGAAAGCGACTTTTTATTAACCGAAAGCGAAAATGTCTCGGCACACAAGGGGTTTTCCAGAGGACGACGCGTTTTGAAGGCTGGCCAGCCGATGAATCGCCTTTACGTGGTTGAGAACCATTTTTCTCTGACCGGCGGCATGGCCGATCACCGTCTGCGTTTGCAATCGCAACAAATCGGGTCCTTTGCCGTTGCTCTGGCGCGCGCCTTGCAGGCAAAAGGCTTACCTTTAAAACTGTCTTTACCTCAAACACAATTGAAAGTCGATGCCGTTTGGCTTGAGGCCCTGGTCGATGATTTGTTGAAAAACAGAGGTAAAAGTTTGATTGTGGCCGGCCGTAACCAGGCTCCGGAAGTACACGCCCTGGTTTTTGCACTGAACCATGCTCTGGGCAATGTGGGCCGCAGTCTGGAATTGTTGCCCTTAGAGGATGCTTTGTTGCCTCAGAAAGAGAGCCTTTCGCAGGTGATGCAAATGCTCAATAACAGGCAGGTGCAAACACTGATTCTGATGGATGTGAATCCGGTTTACGAAGCGCCGCAAAATGAAGAGTGGGCTCAGGCCCTTAAAAAGGCCAGACAGGTCATTCACACCGGCCTTTACTTTGATGAAACGGCGCAACAGGCCGATTGGCATTTACCCCTTTCACACTACCTGGAGGCCTGGGGCGATGGACGCAATGCCGATGGTAGCCTGAGCGTGGCTCAACCCATGATTGCTCCCCTGTACGATTCAAAAAGTCTTCTGGAATTTACGCATCTGCTGAGCTCGGGATTGCTGGCTTCTGGCTATGAACAGGTGCGCGCCACATGGAAAAAAATCTTACCGCTAAGCCGGTTCGAATCTACCTGGAAGAAGACTTTAAACGATGGCGTTTACGCAGAAAACAGGCCGGCAGCGCTTCAGGCAACGGTGCAGATCAAATCGCTTCCGGAAAAAGCCTTTCGGATAGCGGAAACTTCTCAGGAAAATCTGGAAGTGGTCTTCCGGCCTTCGCCTACGCTTTTTGACGGCCGTTTTGCCAATAATGGCTGGTTGCAGGAATTGCCCGATCCGGTCACCAAACTGACCTGGGGCAACGGACTGCTTTTGAGTCCCCTGACGGCCAGGAAACAGGGCCTGTCCAATGGCGATGTGGTTGAGCTGACGGTGGGTAAAAACACCATCCGCATTCCGGTGTGGATTCAACCCGGACATGCGGATCAGTCGGTTACCTTACTTGTGGGTTATGGACGCAGAGCAGCCGGGAAGGTAGCCAATGGCGTTGGCGTCAATGTCAATGCCTTGCGTACTGTGCAGGCTTTTACACATGGTGTGGGCGCCCGCCTCAAAAAAACCGGCCTTAAAGAAGAGATGGCTACCACTCAGGATCATGGTTCCATGGAAGGCCGGCCGTTGGTGCGCGAAGCCACCCTGCAGGAGTATGAACATGAACCGTACTTTGCCGAAGAGATGGAAGAACATCCGCCGCTTAAATCGCTCTGGGAAGAACGAAAATACGACCAGGGTTACCAGTGGGGCATGACCATTGATCTGAACGCCTGCTCGGGCTGTAATGCCTGCGTGGTGGCCTGCCAAAGCGAAAACAACATTCCCATTGTGGGCAAGGAGCAGGTGTTAAAAGGTCGTGAAATGCACTGGATTCGCCTGGACCGCTATTACGCGGGCGATCTGTCGGATCCGGAAATGGTAACTCAGCCCATGGCCTGCGCCCAGTGTGAAAACGCGCCCTGTGAACAGGTGTGCCCGGTGCAGGCTACCTCGCATGATGCTGAAGGCCTGAATGTAATGACTTACAACCGCTGCATCGGTACGCGTTACTGTTCCAATAACTGTCCCTTTAAAGTGCGACGATTTAACTTTTTTAATTACACCGGCGGCCTGGCCGACACGCTGAAGATGGCCATGAATCCCGATGTTACGGTTCGTTCGCGGGGCGTTATGGAAAAATGTACCTATTGTGTACAGCGAATCAACCAGGCTAAGATTACGGCCAAAAATGAAGAGCGGCAGGTAAAAGATGGCGAAATCAAGACGGCCTGCCAGCAAGCCTGTCCGGCTGAAGCCATTGTCTTTGGCAATATTAATGATCCGAACAGCGAAGTGAGCAAGATGAAACAGGTTGATCGCGACTACAATCTGCTTTCGGGATTGAATTTAAAAACCAGAACCAGCTATCTGGCCCGTTTACGCAATCCCAATCCTGTAATTGAAAAATATCTGGAAAAGAAAGAGATGGAAGGGAGTCTGGTCTCGTGAGTGTATTAGAAAAGCGCGCGGTACTGCAGGAACCGCCATTAATCGAAGGGAACCCTACCTTTCACTCCATTACCGAAGATGTGTGTGCCATTGCCGAAAAGCCAAAACCACCAAAATTGTGGTACGTGTTGCTGGGTATCAGTTCTTTCTTGACCCTCATCCTTCTGGTTTTGATCGGCTATCTGGTGGGCACGGGTATTGGCGTGTGGGGCAACAACATTCCGGTTGGCTGGGGTTTCCCCATTGTCAATTTTGTGTTCTGGGTTGGTATTGGTCATGCCGGAACATTGATTTCTGCAATTCTCTTTTTACTGAGGCAAAAGTGGCGCACTTCCATTAACCGCTTTGCCGAAGCCATGACCCTGTTTGCCATTACCTGCGCTCTGATTTTTCCTGGCATTCATGTGGGACGCATTTGGGCTATTTACTACATGTTTCCCGTACCCAATCAGATGAGCATGTGGCCCAATTTTCGCAGTCCGTTACTCTGGGACTTTTTTGCAGTGGGCACCTATTTTACCGTTTCTCTGATTTTCTGGTACACCGGATTGGTGCCCGATCTGGCCACCATGCGGGACCGCGCTAAGTCGCGTTTGCGCAAGATTGTGCTGGGCATTTTTTCCTTAGGCTGGCGTGGGAGCAACAAGCACTGGAAACATTACGAAATGGCTTACCTTATTTTAGCTGGATTGTCCACTCCGCTGGTGCTTTCGGTGCACAGTATTGTGAGTACTGACTTTGCCACCAGTGTATTGCCCGGCTGGCATTCCACCATCTTTCCCCCTTATTTTGTGGCTGGAGCTATTTTCTCCGGCTTTGGCATGGTGCTGACCATGGCTATCATTGCCCGCAAGGCTTTCAATCTACAACACATTATTACCTTAAAACATCTGGAAAAGATGAACAAAGTTATTTTGCTTACTGGCATGATGGTAGGCTATTCGTACGCCATGGAGTTTTTCATTGCCTGGTACGGCGGCAATCAGTACGAACAGTTTACCTTCATCAACCGCGCTTTTGGGCCTTATTGGTGGGCTTATTGGATTATGGTTACCAGTAACGTGTTCATTCCTCAGCTCTTCTGGTTCAAAAAGATCCGGACCAGCATCCCGGCCATGTTTGTCATCTCCATTTTTGTCAATATTGGCATGTGGTTTGAGCGTTTTGTGATTGTGATTACTTCGCTGCATCGCGACTTTTTACCTTCCAGCTGGGATATGTTTAAACCCACCTGGGTCGATTTCGGGATGCTTATCGGGTCTTTTGGATTGTTTTTTACTCTGTTCTTGATTTTTGTACGTTGGTTGCCCATGGTGGCCATGTCGGAGGTAAAAGGCGTTTTGCCTCAGGCCGATCCGCATCACTACACCGCGCATGGAAAGGAGGCCAAATGAGTGACAAAAGAATTGTAATGGCGCTGGCCGAATTTGAAAATCCAGCGCAACTGTTGCAAGCGGCTCAAAAGTTACGGAATTCTGAATTTGAACATTTTGATTGTTACTCGCCGTTTCCCATTCATGGATTGGATAAAGCCATGGGCGAAAAAAGATCTATGTTAGGTTGGGCAGCTGGAATTATTGGAGCCATGGGATTGACAGCTGGAGTCTTATTGCAGTGGTGGACCGGTTCCATCGCTTACCCCATTGTCGTCTCTGGAAAACCGTTGTTCAGCTACCAGGCCTACAGTCCGGTGTCCTTTGCTTTTATGGTTATTTCCGGAGCGGCTACGGCATTTATTGGCATGTTGCTGTTTAATAAATTGCCGCGCTTCAACCATCCCGTTTTTGAATCCGAGCGCTTTAAAAAGGTGACGGATGATGGCTTTTTTGTCTCTGTTGAGAGTTCCGATCCGGATTTCGACTGGGACAAAGTCCGGGCGTTTTTAGAATCGATTGGTGGTAAAAATGTTGAACTAATCACGGAAGAGGCAGAAGATGAAAAGGCTTAGTTGGTTCATTGCAGTTTCGAGCATGTTTTTACTGTTTGCCTGCCGCGGCCAGATTTCTAAAAATCCGCCCATTCATTTAAATCCTGATATGGATGATCAACCCAAATTTGAGGCTCAGGAAGAGAATAAATTTTTTAAGGATCATTCGGCCATGCGTGTGCCGGTTCCCGGTACCGTGGCCCGCGGCGACTACCATGAAAATGAAGCGTATTTCAGCGGCAAAGACGAAAACGGTAAGCCAATCGATTACATTCCCGAAGAGATTACCCTGGCATTGCTTAAACGGGGACAGCAGCGGTTTAATATCTATTGCGCGCCCTGCCACAGCCGTGTGGGAGATGGTCAGGGCATGGTGGTTAAAAAGGGTTTTCCACCTCCGCCGTCCTTTCATCAGGACAATGTGCGGGCCTATGCCGATGGGCATATTTTTGATGTCATCACCAATGGCATTCGCAATATGCCTTCTTACAAGCATCAAATCCCGGTAAAAGATCGATGGGCGATTGTGGCCTATGTTAGAGCGTTGCAGCGTTCACAACACGCAACAATTGAAGACGTCCCTGAGGAATTGAGAGACAAAGTAAGGTAGAACATGGAAAAAATGGACATGGATAATTTAACTTTTTTACTGAAAGACAAATTTAGTTTTGTCAGACAAATGCTGATTTTAAGTGTGGTCGCTTTTGGCCTGAGTGCAATCGGTCTTTTTATGGATTCACGGCAATTTTTCTTTTCCTATCTGGTGGGCTGGGTTTTCTGGGTTTCGGTCGCTCTGGGCGCCATGTTTTTTGTCATGCTCAGCCACTTAACCGGAACGGTCTGGGGCATTGTACTGCGTCGTTTAAATGAAGCCGTGATGATGACCATCCCATTTCTGGCCATTGGAGCCATTCCGCTATTTTTGGGGATGCATCACCTTTACGAATGGACTCATCCCGAGGTTGTAGCGGCCCATCATGCTTTACAGGCTAAGACGGCTTACCTGAATATTCCCTTTTTTGCCATCCGAACGCTCCTTTACTTTTTGATCTGGTTTTTGATTGCCCGCGCCCTGTTTAAGACCTCTCTGGTGCAGGATCGGATGCGTAGCATTGAACAGACCATCAAAATGCGTAAAATTTCCGGATTGGGCATGGTGCTTTATGCCCTGACTATTACCTTTGCCGCTTTTGACTGGTTAATGTCTCTGCAGCCAGAATGGTACTCCACCATCTACGGTGTTTACATCTTTTCCGGAGGCTTTGTAGCCGCACTGGCCTTTATGATTTTAGCCTTTAGCATTCTGCGTCAAAAACAGATTTTGCATCAGCAGGTGACTATTGAGCATTATCACGACCTTGCGAAACTGTTGCTCTCCTTTACGATTTTCTGGGGCTATATGGCTTTTTCGCAATATTTTCTGATCTGGTACGCAAATATCCCCGAAGAAACGGTATTTTACCTGAATCGCTGGGTAGGGAGCTGGAAAATTTTCGGTCTGTTCCTGGTGTTTGGAAACTTTCTGGTCCCCTTTCTGGGACTGATCAGTCGGGCAGCCAAGCGCAACGTGCGTTTTTTACAGTTTATTTCTGTCTGGACCTTGATTGCCCACTGGGTTGACCTTTACTGGAATGCAGTTCCGATTTTACATCCCCAGGGCATCCAACTTTCCTGGATGGATTTTACTTTGTGGGTTGGCTTTGGCGCTTTCTTTTTAATGGTTTTCTGGAAGTATTACAGCAACCATCCGGCGTTGCCGCTTGGGGATCCTCAATTACTGAAATCGATTCAATTTGTAAATCAATAATGTTAGAAAGCCAGGAGTAAGCAAAACAACTACCAGAGAAACAGAAAGAAATTTTTAGGGAAGAGCTACCTTTGAAAACAAACAGGAGCAATTACCATGCAGCAGAATCAGATTAGTAATGCTGGTTATGAAAAAAAAGACGTTAATGTCAATAAAATTATCGCTTACACTTTGATTATTATGACGCTTTTAGCCGGAATTATTGTGGGCGTGTACGAGTATTTTAACTATTACACCCGGCAGTTGGAGTACGAGGTTGTTTTAAACAAACCATCGGCCGAACTAAAAGAATTACGGGCCAGAGAAGAGAAAATTTTAAACAGCTATGAAGTGCTGGATTACACCAAAGGCATTTACCGGATCCCTATTGAGCGGGCCATGCACTTAATAGCGGATGAAGCATATGAAAAACAACAGCTACAAAAGGGGAAAAAGAATGTCAGGTAAAGGTTTGTTAATATGGCTGATTTTGATTTCCAGCCTTTCCGCTCAGGTGGTGCGAACAAGTGATCCGGAGCTGAACAAAATCGATGTGGTGGAGCATTTAGGCGCACAATTACCTCTTGACGTACAACTGACTGATGCACAGGGCCAGGTTCACCAGTTAAAGGACTATTACGACGGACATCGGCCGGTTCTGTTGGTGTTGGCCTATTACCATTGCCCGATGTTGTGTAATCTGGTATTAGATGGTGTGACCAGGGCGTTGTACAATGTCAACTTAAATTTTGGCAGGGATTATCGCGTGTTGACCGTTAGCATTGATCCGCGAGACACCCCGCAGGATGCTTTGCAAAAAAAGCAGAGCATGTTAAAACGTTTAAAACAACCGCCAGACAGCCCTGGCTGGGAGTTTTTTGTAGGCCAGGAGCAGCAGGTAAAACGCCTGGCAGATGCCGTAGGATTTGAATATTTTTTCGTGGAGGATAAAAACCAATACGCCCATCCGGCGGTGATCATGTTAACCGATGGCACAGGAAAACTGACACGATATCTCTACGGCATCGAATACAAACCCAATGATGTTAAATTGGGGCTTTTAGAAGCGGCTCAGGGCAAAATTGGCAGCACCACGGATAAGATTTTACTTTTTTGCTTCCATTATGACCCGGATGCTAAAGGATACGTATTGTTTGCCAGCAACTTGATGAAAATAGGCGGCATTGTTACGCTCGTCTTTTTGGGGTTATTCATTACCTATTTTAGATCTAAAGGACGTAAACAGCAAATTATTAAGGGAAATATTTCATGAATTGGTTAACGCAATGGATTTTGCCCAAGGCGACTTCCACGGTGGCGCCGGAAGTAGATGCGCTGTTTAAATTCATTATTTTTGTTTCCATCATTCTGTTTATTATTGTGGTTGGCGGTACGGCCTTATTTGTCTTGCGCTATCGTCAAAAAAAGAGAGAACCGGCAGAATTTACAAAAGACCTTTCGCACAATACCAAACTGGAAGTCATCTGGACCCTTATTCCTTTTGTGTTGGTTTTGATTGTTTTTTTCTGGGGATTTAAATCGTACCTGAAAATACGCCTGGCGCCGGGCGATGCACTCGAAATTAAGGTGACAGCTCAAAAATGGTTCTGGCAATTTGAATACCCAGATGGCGTAAGTAGTACCAATGAACTGGTTGTTCCGGTGGGCGTGCCTGTAAAACTTGTGATGTCTTCGCAGGATGTCATTCATAGTTTTTTTGTGCCCAATTTTCGCGTTAAGATGGACGTTCTGCCCAATCGTTATACGATCACCTGGTTCGAAGCTACAGAGCCAGGTACCAATAATTTATTTTGCGCCGAGTATTGCGGAACAGGCCATTCTAAAATGATTGGCAAAGTACGTGCCGTTAGTGAGCCGGCCTACGCCGCCTGGATCGAAGAAAATAGTAGCTTTGGCGAAGGCGTAAGTCTAAAAGAATTGGGAGCTAAGCTCTATCGGAGTAAAGCCTGTGTAACCTGCCACAGCATCGATGGTTCCCCGCTGGTGGGACCAAGCTTTAAAGGCGTCTTCGGCCATTCCGTAAAATTGAGCGATGGTACTTCTTTGCGTGCGGACGAGAACTATCTGCGCGAATCCATTCTAAAACCCCAGGCTAAGGTGGTACAAGGGTTTCAACCGGTGATGCCCACTTATCAGAGTATTTTAAAACCACGTGAAGTGGATGCATTGATTGAATACATAAAAAGTTTGGGAGAATAAAAAAATGAGTGCAGGAGCAAATTATTTAACAGCTGAGAAGGGCTGGAAGTCCTGGCTCTTTACGTTTGATCATAAAAGGATCGCCATTTTGTACATGGTATCGATCGCCTTCTTCTTTCTGATTGGGGGATTGATGGCGCTGCTAATCCGATTGGAATTGTTAAGCCCTGATAAGGTGATCGTAACAGCCGAAACGTACAATAAGTTGTTTACGCTGCATGGCGGTATTATGATCTTCCTCTTTATCGTACCAGGAATTCCGGCTATTCTAGGGAATTTTGTTTTACCGTTGCACATTGGAGCACGTGATGTCGCATTTCCGAGATTAAATTTAGCCAGCTGGTATTTTTACATGGTTGGTGCCTTTATTATGGTTTATTCCATTGTTAAAGGCGGCGTTGACACGGGTTGGACATTTTACACACCATACAGTACAACAGTCAATGGGCCGGTTATTTCCATGGTGTTTGGCGCCTTCATTGTTGGATTTTCATCGATTTTTACAGGAATCAATTTCATTGCCACCATCCATAAGTTGCGTGCGCCGGGCATGACCTGGTTTAAAATGCCCCTCTTTGTCTGGGGCCTGTACGCCACTTCCATCATTCAAGTGGTGGCCACGCCGGTGCTGGGCATTACGTTACTGTTACTCATCATGGAACGGTTATTGGGCATTGGCATTTTTGACCCAGCCATGGGGGGCGATCCGGTCCTGTTCCAGAACTTTTTCTGGTTCTATTCGCATCCAGCTGTATACATTATGATCTTGCCGGGCATGGGCATCATTAGCGAACTGGTGACTACGTTTTCTAAAAAGAAAATTTTTGGTTACAAGGCCATTGCTTTTTCCAGTTTGGGTATTGCTCTGGTTAGTTTTCTGGTATGGGGCCACCATATGTACGTGAGCGGACAATCGGAATTTGCCGCTGCCATCTTTTCCTTTTTAACCTTTTTGGTGGGCATCCCATCGGGTATTAAGATGTTCAATTGGCTGGCTACGATGTACCGCGGAAGGATTACACTGGAAACGCCCATGCTTTACGCTTTGTCTTTCATGTTCCTTTTTGCTATTGGCGGTTTTACGGGCATCATGTTGGGCGCTCTTTCTGTTGATGTGCATTTACATGACACCTACTTTGTGGTGGCCCATTTCCATTATGTGATGATGGGCGGTACCGTTATGGCTTTCATCGGTGGTTTGCACTACTGGTGGCCAAAAATCTTTGGCCGAAAATACAGCGAGTTCTGGGGTAAAATCAGCGCCGGTTTGCTGTTTGTGGGCTTTAATGTAACGTTCATGAGTCAGTTTATCATGGGCATGCTGGGAATGCCCCGACGCTATTACACCTATGTTGAGCAATATCGTCCATACCACGTGTTCTCTTCTTACGGGGCTTTTGTCATCGGTCTGGCCTTTTTCATCATGGCCTTCTATTTAATTTACAGCCTGGTTAAAGGGGAAAAGGTTAAAGAAAAGAATCCCTGGGGATCGTTAACCCTGGAGTGGATGACCGAAACCCCGCCATCGCCTCACAATTTCGAACGCATTCCTCTGGTGGTCGATGGCCCGTACGATTTTGATCGGATTAAAATCGTGGAAGACCAGCGTGTTTACAAAGAGGCTTTACAAAAAACAGTAGAGATTGATTGAGTAATTCATTAAAAATGGAAAACAGGATTATGGAAAAGACATTAGAACATCCGGCATATTTACAACACCATTTTGCTGATCTGGAACAACAGCGGGAATCGGCCAAGTTGGGGATGTGGATTTTTTTGGTAACTGAGATTTTACTCTTTAGCGGTTTGTTCGTCTTTTATGCCGTCTATCGTGCTCTGCATCCAGATATGTTTTACAATGCGCACAAGTATTTAAATGTTTTTCTGGGTACAGTAAACACAGTGGTATTGATCAGCAGTTCTGTGACGGTGGCCCTGGCCATTCGAAGTTTACAACTGAACAAAAGTAAGGCGGCAGCCCGCTATTTGATGGTAACCCTGTTTTTTGCTGCTATTTTTCTGGTCATTAAATTTTTTGAATACCATCATAAATTTGAACTGGGACAATTGCCCGGCAAATACTACACCTTTCAGGGCATCCAGGGTACTAATCCCCATGTGTTTTTTAGCGTTTACTTTATGATGACCGGGCTACACGGGTTACACGTTCTTGGCGGTATGATTGCCATATTCATTATGCTCATTCGAACTCTGAAGGGGCATTTTAATAGTGAATATTACACCCCTGTGGAAAATGCCGGCCTGTACTGGCATTTGGTTGATTTATTCTGGATTTACATCTTTCCTTTGTTGTACTTAATAGGGTAATGAGTCATGAATAATAATCATTCAAAGCACGTTCATTCTTTAAAGGTTTACCTGGGAGCTGGGGCCGCTTTACTTTGTTTAACAGCCATTACTGTGGCTGTCTCTTTCGTTCATTTAGGGCCTTTCAATTTAGTGGTGGCCATGCTTATTGCTTCCATCAAGGCTTCGATTGTGGCTCTGATTTTTATGCATCTGGCTTACGATAATAAGCTCTTCTTGAGTATCTTTCTGATCTCCATTGCCTTTGTAACCGTTTTTATTGTGCTGACCATGTTCGACACTCTGGGGCGCGGCGACCTTTACCAGGAATCAGCCAGGCCCTTCAAAGAACAGGCTATTATCTATGAGAAAAGCAACCCGCAAGCTCAGCCTGCTACGAGAACAGAATCAGGTAAGAAGAAAAAGATTAAAGAATAAAGGAAAACCGGGTGTAAACGATGTTGGAATTTTCTTTCTATGGCCAAACAAGGCAAAAGAAAAGGCAAAGGTCCGGAGTGCACATTAGATTGGAATGGATGAGGAATCGGCCTGTAAATTACAACAGCGTGTTGTACAAAAATTTGACTTTTTCTTGTTTTTTTCAAAGGTTTAAAAGACGATAAAAAATTGAAGAAAAAGTCAAATTAAGGGCTGACAGATGAAAGCGTTTAAAAATTTTGCATGGTTAACGACCGTCATGACCTACCTGCTGATCTTTATTGGTGGTCTGGTGCGTGTTTCCGGGGCGGGCCTGGGCTGTCCGGACTGGCCAAAATGTTTTGGTCGTTGGATTCCTCCTACAAATATCAGTCAACTGCCGCCGGATATTGATCCCAGCATGTTTAATTTTACCCTGGCCTGGATCGAATATATTAATCGCCTCTTTGGCATGACGGTGGGATTGTTAATTGCGGCTCTGGCCATCTGGGCCATTTTTAAGTTCCGCAACAACCGAAAGATTTTAATACCTTCAATCCTCAGCGCTCTGTTGGTGGCCTTCCAGGGCTGGCAGGGCAGTCAGGTGGTAAGTTCCGGATTGAAGCCATTTATTATTACCATTCATATGTCGCTTGCTTTTATTATTGTTTCGCTGGTACTCTATGTTTTTTTACAGAGTTATCTTGAACTAAAGCCATCACTGCGCATCCCTGTTTCGTCCAGAATAAAATATGGTCTTTTTTCCCTGTATTTACTTTCGATTTTTCAAATTGCGATCGGCACGCAAATTCGTTCACAGATCGAGCTTATTCAAAAAAATACCCCCTTGATGCCAACAAGTGATGTTTTGAGTCTGGTGGGGTTTGTGACTCCTTTGCACATCGTGATTGGCTTTGTATTGCTGATTGTGGCCATCTATCTTCAAACCCATTTCAGGATGCAGATCAATTTCATTCCTCCGGTGATAAATGAACTTACGATAGCCATTATTGGCTCATTTGTGTTGCAGGTGGTTGTGGGATTGGGGGTAATCTGGTTTGATTTGCCGGCCCTGGGGCGTGTGTTCCACCTCTGGATTTCCAGCATCCTCATCGGCCTTTTGTTGTCCATTTTTGTATTTGTAGAAAGGAAAGAAAAAAAGTCATGAAAAAGTTACGCCTTCTGGTAATCATCGCCGCTGCCCTTCTCATCATTTTAATCATCGCCTTAAATGTGATTCAAAAAGCCCAACAAAGTAGGGCTGAATTACCCGAACTTTATCCTGTACCGGACTTCGGTTTTACTGAACGCAGTGGGCAACCATTTGGTCTGGAGCAGATGAAAGGCAAGATTAATGTGGTTGATTTTATTTTTACGCGCTGCGGCGGGCCCTGTCCTATGATGGCAAAAAGCATGGGAGAGCTCTACTCAGCGTTTGCCGGTAGCGACAAAGTGCAACTGGTCTCTATTACCTGTGATCCGGATTACGATTCCCTAAAAGTTTTGCAAGAATATGCCAATGAACTGGGCGTTCATGATCAACGCTGGGTTTTTGTCCGTGGACCTAAATCTGAACTGATCCAGCTGTACGAGCAAGGTTTTAAATTAGCCGGCGAGCTGCCCTATGATCACAGCACCAAACTGATCCTGGTAGATTCTAAAGGAGTGATTCGCGGCTATTACGATTTTGACGATCCGATTGCCATGGATCTGTTGAAACAACACATCGCCATTCTGGTTAAGGCCCTTGAATGAGTGTAAACGATTTACCTACAGTTAATGCCTTTTTTAATCTGCTAAGTTTTGCCCTGTTGCTCAAAGGCTTTGCGGAAATTAAGAAAGGGCGCCGTCAGAAACATAAACAGTGGATGCTCGGCGCGCTTAGCAGCTCCCTTTTGTTTTTAATTTTTTATTCAATCTACCATGCGCAGGTAGGTTCTGTGCCGTATCCTTATTATGACTGGACCAGACCCGTCTATTTTACGCTTTTGATTCCCCACATCATTCTGGCCGCTCTGATGGTGCCATTTATTCTGTATATGGTGTTTCGGGCTTTACAGGGCCGGTTTGATTTACACAAACGCGTGGCTAAAGTGGTGCTGCCTGTGTGGTTGTTCGTTTCGATAAGTGGCGTGGCCGTTTATGTAATGCTTTACTTGCGGTAGCATAAATAGAAAATTACACAACGTAACTCGAACTTTAGTTCGAGAATGCTCAAGCTAAAGCTTGAGTTACGGGCTCAGGGCAAAATGGAGTTAGATTTAACCCGGCTTAAAGTCCTAAGGCAGCATAGCCGCAACCAAAAGTGATAGAAACTGTTTTAATCACAATTATATTTCGCGCAGATTTAGCAGATATTCGCAGAAATAATTTAAACCAATTCTTCAACACGTCCTCCCTAAAACA
>NZ_JBSMDE010000162.1:0-23072 GCF_056497305.1 Caldithrix sp.
TGGCGGCTGCCACGGCATTGGGCGCCTGCGGCGTGGCTTTCTTTCTGCGCGCCATTCGCGCCGCTTCACAGGGCGGCATTGAAATCGGCTTTCCGGCGGACAAGGCCATGTTGATTGCCGCGCAAACCTCGCTGGGCGCGGCGCGTCTGCTGCTGGAAAATCAAACCCATCCCGAAGCGGAAATCGACCGCGTGACCACGCCCCGCGGCGTCACTATTTCTGGATTGAATACCATGGAGCACCAGGGCTTCAGCTCAGCCATGATCAAAGGTATTGTCACTTCGTGGGAAAAGGCGGCCAGATTGTACAATGACGAAAAATAGAGATTGTTCATTGTTGGCAATGATGACCAGGTCATGCCCCGTGTTTTTCTGAGATAGAATGGCGCTTTGCAAAACAGGGAAAGGTGTGTGTATCTAACCGACTTTGCCATTACGCTTTCTAAGAAAAGAAAATCGTAACCATTATTCAATTAGAAAGCCACGAATGCACGAAAGAGAATATTTAATTAAAAATTTAAAATTAAAAATTACGAATTACGAATTATTTCGTGAAAGTGCAAGTTATGCCCAGGCGGTGAGGAACCATGCCGGCATGTCATTCTGAGAATCCCTTACATTGGCAGAACATTCGAAAGAGCAATGTAACTCGTGCTTCAATCCGCGACTTTGTGAGGGCTAAGCATTTATGGCGAGCTTTTGTTTTAAAACCCATCCCCCCGGCTCCCTTCCCTTTAAAAATAAGGAAGGGGGAGTTTTATTCTTTGATTTGTAAATGTTCATCTACTTTAACTTTTGGAAATGCTTTGTAGTAATGTCACACAAAAATTTTGGCACGCAAAAGGGTTAGAGCTTTTAAGAGAAGTATTTTAAAAGAGAAGCCATTTTCTTTCGACTCTCTCAAAAAAATCACAACATTTTTTCTTTGATTTCAAGAAGCTACCAATACTTAATTTTAATTTCTGGAAAGCTATTCAAAAAATCTTTGCCCGAACTGGATTGGCCCAAAAGAATAGCGCTGGGGACTCCGGACATCCAGATTGGTTGAAAAGAGCGATTGAACAAGGAGGTACGTAGTCTTAGGCTACCGTTTCCTTTTTACCCGCAATCGTTTCCAATAGAAACGTTTGGCTGTTAGTCCGATGGACAAATGACATTAAAAGTGAATTAGTAAACCACTGATATTTAATAAGTAACATAGAAACCGAATTCAAAGTCTTTTCTGGCATTAAATTTGTGAAATCTTTCATGGTATATAAGATCATAAGATGGAGAGCGCCATGCAAATTTTACGTAAGGTCAAATATGAAAACGAATTAGACCCCGAATTTCCTGACTGGCTGAGTAAAATGCCGGGAGGCGAGCGGGTAAAAGAATGCATGCAGTGCGGCACATGCAGCAGCATCTGTCCGGTGAGTATTTACATGGATATCACGCCCAGACGGTTAATGGCCATGGCCGATGCTGGTTTTAAAGATGAAGTTTTACACAGCTTTACCATCTGGTTGTGTGCTTCTTGCTACGCCTGCACTGTAAATTGTCCCAAAGATATTAAGATTACCGATGTGATGTACAGTCTGAAACGCCGGGCTATTGAAGAGCATGTTTTGCCCAAAAAACGTTTTGCCATTCCCATTTTGGCCCGTTCCTTTGTCAATATGGTCAAAAAGAATGGACGCACCACAGAAAGTCGGCTGGTTATGATTCTGGCCTTTAAGGTCGGGTTATTGCACCTATTGCGCATGGTCCCCTTAGGCTGGCGATTGTTGCGTAGCGGGCGTCTTTCGTTTAAAAAGGAAAAAGTACAAAACAGACAACAAATTAAAGCCATGCTCAAGGCTGCGGAGGCATCGTCATGAAAACATATACCTATTATCCGGGATGTTCTGTAAAAGGGACGGCAAAACCATACGAAGCTTCTCTTTTGCAGGTATTTGAGGCCCTGGATTTAAAATTGGAAGAACTACCGGACTGGAATTGCTGTGGGGCCACCTTTTACATGTCTGTGGATGAAACTACCTCGTTCATTCTATCTTCCAGAAATCTGGCCCTGGCTGAACAATTGGGTCGGGACATTGTAGCGCCCTGCAGCGCCTGTTACCTGACTCTGCAAAAGACCCAGGATTACATCAACAAATATCCGGAAATCCGTCAAAAGGTGGATGCCGCCCTTACGGCTGCCAATCTCACTTACAGCGGGCAGGTTAAAGTGCGCCATCCTCTGGAAGTGTTGATCAATGATGTTGGCGTAGAAGTGATTCGAAACCGCGTTCGATCGCCCTTGCGTTCCTTCAAAATAGCGCCCTATTACGGCTGCCAGATTGTCCGGCCCTTTCAAGAATTTGATGACGCTACCTACCCGATGACCATGGACGATCTATTCCATGCCCTTGGGGCCGAGGTGATCGATTATCCGGTCAAAACCCGCTGTTGCGGCGGTTCACTTACCGGTACTATGGCAGATGTGGGCTTACGTTTGAATTACATCTTGTTAAAAGAGGCCCTGGAAAGAGGAGCCAACTGTATTGCCACGGTTTGTCCGCTGTGTCAGTTTAATCTGGAAGCCTACCAGAAAAAGGTCATCAAATCCTACAAAGAGATAACGGAAATTCCGGTTTTGTATTTTACGCAGTTGCTGGGCCTGGCTTTTGGGATTGAAGCCAGCCAATTAGGTTTGCAACATCAAATCATTTCGCCAAAGAAGCTGGTGCAAAGTTTACACTTTGCCCGGCCCACGGTTTAAATAAAACGATTGGGGAAGTTTATGGGACAGAATGGAAACATAAAAATTGGCGTGTATGTGTGTCACTGTGGCACCAATATTGCCGCCAGGGTTAATGTACCGGAAGTGGTTGAATTTGCTTCCACGTTACCCTTTGTTACGGTGGCCCGCGAGTACAAATTCATGTGTTCCGATCCGGGGCAGGAGCTGATTAAACAGGACATCAAAGAGTTGGGCATTAACCGTGTGGTAGTGGCCTCCTGTTCGCCGTTAATGCACGAAGCCACTTTTCGTCGGGCGGTTGAAGAAGGGGGCAGCAATCCCTACTTCTTTCACATGGCCAACATCCGCGAACACGATTCCTGGGTTACCGGGGATGTGCAGCAGGCCACGCACAAAGCCAAGGCTTTAATTGCCGCTGCCGTAAAACGCGTATTTTACCATGAAGAGTTGCAAAAGAATTCCGTGCCTGTGAACGACAATGTTCTAATTGTAGGCGGAGGCATTGCCGGCATTCAATCGGCTTTAACCATTGCCAACGCCGGTAAAAAAGTCTATCTGGTGGAGCGCGAGCCCTCCATTGGCGGCCACATGGCCAAATTTGACAAGACCTTTCCTACCCTGGATTGCGCTTCCTGTATTCTGACGCCCAAAATGACCCAGGTAGCGGCGCATCCCAATATTGAACTGCTGACCTATGCCGAGGTCGATGCGGTTGAAGGCTATGTTGGAAATTTCAAAGTTCAGGTGCGCAAAAAAGCGCGCTATGTAAATGAAGATTTGTGTACCGGTTGCGGAGAATGTACCAAAATTTGCCCAATTACCGTGCCTTCGGAATTTGATGAAGGGCTTGGGACACGTACGGCGATCTACCGCCCCTTTCCGCAATCGGTACCTAACACCTACACCATTTCACGGCGCGGCATTCCGCCCTGCCAGGCGACCTGCAGTTTACATCAAAAAGCGCAGGCCTATATTCAATTGATTGCTCGTGGCGAATTTGACAAGGCGCTGGAAGTCATCTTACGCGATAATCCGCTGCCTTCCATCTGCGGTCGGGTTTGCTCGCATCCCTGCATGTCGTTATGCTCGCGTAACCGCCTTGATGAACCGGTCAATATTCCGGGACTCAAACGCTTTGTGACCGATCAGTTTGTCGATTTTGAACTACCTAAACCAGATCCTTCGCTGGAGCGTGAGGAACACATTGCCATTGTCGGTTCCGGGCCGTCCGGTTTGATGTGTGCCTATGAATTACGGCAGCGCGGTTACAAAGTGACCATCTTTGAATCGGCTTCGCAACCTGGTGGCATGTTGATTCAGGGCATTCCGGCCTTCCGTTTGCCGCGGGGCATCATCAATAAAGAGATCGAACGGCTGGAACGGATTGGCATTCACATTAAACTCAACACCCATGTGGGCCTCGATATTTCATTAAAAGAATTGAAGAAGAAATACGCCGCAGTGTACCTGGCAATTGGCGCCGGAGTGGAACGAAAGTTAAATATTCCGGGCGAAGATTTGCGCGGTATTTGGGGGGGAATCGATTTCTTACGGCGCATTAATCTGGGCATGCATGTTACGCCGGGAAAAAGAGTGCTGGTCATCGGCGGGGGGAATTCTGCCATTGACGCGGCCCGCACGGCTTTGCGCAGCGGCGCTGAAGAGGTGACCATTGTGTACCGGCGCAGCCGCAACGAAATGCCGGCTGACCAGTTAGAAGTGGAAGAGGCAGAAAAAGAAGGAATCCGCTTCTATTTTATGGCTTCGCCCGTGCGTTTTATTGGCAGCAACGGGCGCGTTTCGGCCATGGAGTTCATTCGCACCAAGCTGGGCCATCCCGATGAATCCGGCCGCAGACGTCCGGTGCCCATTCCCAATTCAGAATTTACCCTTCCCTGTGACGGAGTGATCGTGACCATCGGACAAAAACCGGATGTGGAAGCATTGAAAGATCGGCTGGGGCTGGCCGTTACCAAATTTAACACCTTTGCCGCCGATCCTCTGACCCTGGAAACCAATATTCCCGGCGTTTTCGCCGGCGGCGATTGCGTTACCGGTCCGGATGTGGTGGTTAACGCCATGTTTGCCGGAAGAAAAGCCGCCATTTCCATAGATCGCTTTTTAAATAATCAGGATATAAGCGAAGGTCGTGAAATGGAAGGGCCCTTCGAGCCTTCTTTTGTGCTGGACACAGAAGGCCTGCCCATCAAATGGCGGGTGGAAATGCCCACCATTGAAATTGAGAAGAGGCGCACCTTTGAAGAGGTGCATTTAGGGTACACGCCGGAGCAGGCCATGCAGGAGGCGGCCCGCTGTCTGGCCTGCGGAATTTGCTGCGATTGCCAGCTGTGTTCCACGGTTTGCGAAGCCAAGGCGATCGATTACAATCAAAAAGACGAAATCAAAGAAATTGATGTGGGGACCATTATTCTGGCTACCGGTTTTAAAACCTTTGATCCACGTAAAATTCCGACCTATGGCTACGGCCGCTTTAAGAATGTTTTTACCAGTCTGGAAATTGAACGGTTAATCAATTCTGCCGGGCCAACCGGCGGAGAAATCATTTTGCAAAATGGCCAGAAACCCCGCAGCGTGGGCATCATTCATTGCGTCGGTTCAAGAGATGTGCACCACAACCGCTACTGTTCGCGGGTGTGCTGCATGTACTCATTGAAATTTGCTCACCTTTTACGGGAGCGACTGGGTGCCGAGGTGTACAACTTCTATATTGACATGCGCGCCTTCGGCAAGGGCTACGAAGAATTTTACGACCGTGTCCTGGAAGAAGGCGCTCATTTGATCCGTGGACGTGTTGCCGAAGTAACCGATGTGGCGCTCGATCCATCGGAAAAAGGAAAACTGGTCATTCGCGTGGAAGACACCATGGTGGGAATGGTACGGCGCATTCCAGTCGATATGGTTATTCTCTCGGTGGGCCTGGAAGCCCAGCCCGATGCCGATCAAATTCGGCGCCTGTTCAATATTTCCTGCAGCACTGAAGGATTCTTTCTGGAACGGCATCCCAAATTAGCGCCGGTTTCTACGTTTACAGATGGCGTCTTTTTAGCGGGCGCCTGCCAGGGGCCGAAAGATATTCCCGACGCCGTGGCTCAGGCCGGAGCGGCAGCGGCCGAAGCATTGGCTTTAATCGACAGAGGCGAAGTGGAGTTAGAACCCAATACAGCCTGGATCAATGAGGAGATTTGCTCCGGCTGCCAGACCTGTGTGGCACTCTGTCCGTTCTCGGCCATCAGCTACGATTCTGAAAAACACGTTTCGGTCATTAATGAAGTGTTGTGTAAAGGCTGCGGCACCTGTGTGGCTGCCTGTCCCAGCGGTGCAGCCCGACAACACCTCTACCTGGATGAAGAGATCTTTGCGGAGATCGAGGGCGTGCTAATGGTCTGAAAGCCGAGGATAAGGTGGCGCTCTGTCTGGATTTCGGAAAACAAGATTTGAACCCGAGCTCTGTAAATCCATGATAAGAGGAGACGCGTTAACAGCATTTGCAAAACAGAAAGCGTAAATAATTTGAAGGAGACATCCATGTTTGAACCAAAAATTGTGGCCTTTTTTTGCACCTGGTGTACTTACACAGCAGCCGATCTGGCGGGCACGGCACGAATGCAGTACGCGCCCAATGCCCGCATTATCCGCGTTATGTGTTCCGGTCGCATCGATCCTCAGTTTGTCCTAAATGCCTTCCGCAAGGGAGCCGATGGCGTGTTGATTGGCGGCTGTCATCCCGGCGATTGTCATTACCAGGAAGGCAATTACAAAGCTTTACGGCGTTACCATTTATTGCAACGCTTGCTGGAGCAGATGGGCATCGAAAAAGAGCGTTTACGTCTGGAGTGGATTTCTGCTTCCGAGGGCGATAAGGTGCAAAAAGTAATTGACGAAATGACTGAGCAAATCCGTGCCCTGGGGCCACTTAAAATTCTGGAAATCCCTGAGAAATCGCCATTCAGGGCCGCTTCACTTTCGTGAATTAACAAGATGTATTTGCATGAGGTAGGAACATGAGCAAACCTAAAGTTGCATTTTACTGGTGTGCCAGTTGCGGCGGCTGTGAAGAAGCCGTTGTCGATCTGGCCGAAAACATCCTGGATGTGGTTAATGCCGTGGATATCGTTTTCTGGCCGGTAGCACTCGATTTCAAACGCCAGGATGTGGAGCAAATGGAAGATGGTGAAATCGATGTTACGTTTTTGAACGGCGCCATTCGCTTACAGGAACAGGAAGAGATGGCTAAACTTCTGCGACAGAAATCCAAATTGATGATCGCCTTTGGCAGTTGTTCGCATCTGGGGGGCATTCCTGGTCTGGGCAATTTGTGGAATAAGCAAGAAATTTTTAATCGCGCTTACCACGAGGTGCCCTCGCTGGAAGAGCATAACGGTAAGCATCCGGAAACACACGTCAAGGTGAAGGAAGGGGAACTGGAATTGCCCGAATTTTACAATACAGTTCGCGCTTTGAATCAGGTGGTTGAAGTGGATTATTATCTTCCTGGGTGTCCGCCCACGCCCAAGCTGTTGTTGGATGCGGTTCAGGCTATTTTGAAAGGCGAGCTGCCGCCTCGCGGTTCGGTTCTGGCGCCAGACAAAGCCCTGTGCGAAGAGTGCTCGCGCAATGACAGTAAACCGGAAAAACTGTTAATCAGCGATATTAAACGGCCGCATGAAATTCACATCGATCCGGAAAAATGTCTGTTAGCTCAGGGGGTAATTTGTATGGGACCGGCTACCCGAGCCGGTTGTGGCGCATTGTGCGTGAACGGCAATATGCCCTGTACCGGCTGTTTTGGTCCAACGTCTAAAGTTGTGGATCAGGGGGCTAAGGCGCTGGCTGCCATAGCTTCCATTTTAGATTACAACGATGAACGCGACATCCAGGAAGTTTTGAACAAGATTACCGACCCGGTGGGTACCTTTTACCGCTACAGTTTACCCGTTTCGTTACTACAACGGCGGAATCTGGGACATTTAACAGCCGAAGAAGAAAAGACGACCCAGAGTTGATCATAATTGGTAGTGTGTTACAATAAAAAACGGAGCAGGAAAATGGGACAAAAAATCACCATAGACCCAATTACCCGCTTGGAAGGCCATGGCAAAATCGCCATCTTTTTGAATGATGCAGGAAATGTGGATCGGGCCTATTTTCAAATACCCGAATTAAGGGGGTTCGAAAAGTTCGCCGAAGGGCGCCAGGCCGAAGACATGCCTCAAATTACCTCGCGTATTTGTGGCGTTTGCCCAACGGCCCATCACATGGCTTCCACCAAAACGCTAGATGATTTGTACAAAATTCAGCCACCGCCAACAGCGCGCAAAATCAGAGAACTGGTTTACAACACCTTTATGGTGGAAGATCACGCCTTGCATTTCTTCTTTTTAGGCGGGCCCGATTTTGTCACCGGCCCGGATGCCCCCAAAGCCGCGCGTAATATTTTGGGCGTTTTACAAAAGGTAGGCACAGAAACGGGCGTCAAGGTGATTGCCATGCGTCGGCAACTCAGAGAACTCATCACAGAGATGGGCGGAAAAGTCGTTCATCCTGTGCTGGGCTTGCCTGGCGGCGTGTCTAAAGCCATGAGTAAAGAGATTCAGGAACGTTTTATTGACGTGGCTAATCAGGCTGTGGAATTTGGTCTGTTTAGCCTGCAATTGTTCGAAGATGTGGTGCTGAATAATTCCGCTTACGTCGATATTATTACCTCGCCCGCTTACACACACAAAACCTATTACATGGGGTTGGTGGATGAACATAATCATGTCAATTTTTACGATGGTTGGATTCGCGTGGTAGACCCAGACGGGAAAGAATTTGCCCGTTTTAAAGTGCAGGAATATTTGGAGCAGATCGCCGAACATGTTGAACCCTGGACTTACGTAAAATTCCCCTTCTTAAAAAATGTGGGCTGGAACGGCTTTAACGAAGGGAAAAAATCGGGCATCTACAGTGTGGCGCCCCTGGCCCGGCTGAATGCTGCTGACGGCATGGCCACACCGAAAGCTCAGGAATTCTACTTAAAATTCTTTGAAACTCTGGGCGGTAAGCCCGTCCATTTTACTCTGGCCAACCACTGGGCGCGTTTGATCGAGCTCCTTTACGCAGCAGAACGTATGGTGGAACTGGCCAATGATCCTGAAATTATTAGCGACAATATTCGGAATGTACCCAATGAAAAACCAACCGAAGGCGTAGGTGTGGTAGAAGCGCCGCGCGGCACTTTAATCCACCATTACCAGACTGACGAACGCGGGGTAATTCGCAAAGCAAATTTGATTGTAGCTACGCAGAATAATGCCGCCCGCATTGCCATGTCCGTTGATAAGGCGGCCAGAAGTCTCATTAAAGATGGACATTACGATGATGGCATCCTGAACCAGATCGAAATGGCATTCCGGGCTTACGATCCCTGTCACGCCTGTGCAACGCATTCCTTTCCCGGCGAAGTACCTATCATTTACCAGTTTTTTAATCTCCAGGGGCAAAAGCTCTGGGAAATTGTGCGTGGAGCGCGCGATGTCACTTAAACACAAAAATACCCTGGTTCTCGGCCTGGGTAATCCTGTGATGGGAGACGACCGCATCGGTTTAATGCTGGTTGAAGATCTGCAAAAAGTACCATCATTAAATCAAAACGTGCGTTTCCAGACTTCTACTCAGGCCGGGCTCTACTTGCTGGATTTATTAATTGGCTTTTACAAAGTGGTTTTCATCGATTCTGTCATCTGTCCCGCAGAAAAACCAGGACAAATTAAGTGCTGGTCTTTACCAGGTAGCCCTTCCCATGTTCAGGGCAGCTCACCGCACTACATCGGCGTAGGTTCCATGATCGAAATCGGTAAACGCCTCCATTTGCAAATGCCCGAAGAAATGTGGTTAATTGGCATTAATATCAGGGATGCCATACAGATTGGTGAAAAATTAAGCCCTGATTTAAAAAAGCAGTATGGACAAATTTTAAGCTCCGTACAATCTTTGATGGAAAAAATTCTCCGTGACACGCAAGCCTTGCAACCGGCCTGAAAGCAGTTAAGCGCATAACAGCCTGCCTTTATATGATTTGACCAACCTCTTAATCACCTCGCGTGGGTGGGGCACATCTGTAGTTCCCCTCCTGAGAGGGGCGCACATAAAACTCCCCTCCTGGGAGGGGCAAATCCAAAACTCCCCTCCTGGGAAGGGTTGGGGGTGGGTTCACTTTCAAAGTAAAAAATAAAAAAGAAAAAAAGATTAAAAAAAAACGGAAGCTTAAAGGAAAAAAGGAGTTCGCGGGCAGAGAACGGGGAAAATCCATCTCTGCCATTTAGGCGCAGAGCCAATTCATGCCTTAGTTTAGCTTGCAAGTAATTCTATTTTTTTTGATATTGTTCCTTTAATAATATGGAGGTTTAAAAATGAGACGTATCATTTTTGTCTTTATTGCCCTACTTTTTTTCAGTTCTGTCAAAGCACAGCAAAAAGAGCTTACCTTAGAAGATATTTTTAAATCAAAACAATTTGCTCTTAAATATCTACGGAACCTTCAGTGGCTGCCTGGAGAACAGGCTCTTTTGTTCATGCGACCCGGAGAGAAAAAACATAAAATCATTCGCCATGCAATTTTGTCGGGAGAAGAAACCGAGTGGCTGGATTTGAGTTCGGTTAAAGATCCTTACACGGGTCAGCCGGTTCACATGTTCAGCTTCACCCTATCCAAAGATGGTCGTAAAATGTTGATTAAGACCGATGCCCGGCGCGTGTGGCGTCGATTTGATGAGGCGCGTTTTCTGGTTTACGATCTGCAGAGCAAAAGCATTCAATCCGTCTGTAATGATTCCACTCGTGTACGCCATGCCAAACTATCTCCGGACGCCCAAAAAGTAGGGTATGTGCTGGACAATAATATTTTTATTCAAGATTTAAATACAGGGGACATCCGGCAAATTACAAACGATGGCTCCGATGTCATCATCAATGGTCAGTTCGACTGGGTGTACGAAGAAGAATTTGGCCAGTCTGATGGCTGGCGCTGGTCGCCGGATTCTAAGCGAATTGCCTTCTGGCGCGTGGATCAATCACAAGAGCCAACGTTTAGCTGGACCGAATTTGAGGGGAAATATGGCAAAGTAAGAAGCATTCACTATCCCAAGGCCGGCGATGCCAATGCGCTGGTCAAAATCGGTGTGTATGATCTGGAGAACGGACAAACGATCTGGATGGAGACCGGTTCGCAAAAGGATGTGTACATTCCGCGTATTAAATGGACGCCTTATCCCCACACTCTGGCCATCATGCGCCTGAATCGCTTACAAAATCATCTGCAGCTTCTGCTGGGTGATGTGCGTAATGGGCAAACCAGAGTAATTTTAACAGAAACCGATTCCTGTTGGGTCGATGTGCGCGATGATTGGCGTTTCCTAAAAAAAAGCAAGGCTTTCATCTGGAGTTCGGAGCGCGACGGATTCCGACATCTTTATCTCTACGATTTAGATGGCAGGCTTAAAAAGCAGTTAACCAGAGGGAATTGGGAAGTCACGGCCGTGTTCGGGCTATCGGAGCAGGAGGACCGTGTTTATTTCACTGCCAACAAAGGCAGTTCCATCGAAAATCATATTTTTTCTGTAAAATTAAATGGTAAGCAGTTACAATCTTTAGATAAGAGCCCCGGCTGTCATCATCCTCTGTTTTCCCCCGATTGCAACTATTTTGTCGATACCTACTCCTCGGCCCAGCAGCCGCCCATTCAGCTGCTTAAATCGAACAAAGGCAATACCATTCGTACATTGCTTGAAAACACAAGAACCAAATTTGACAGCATTCCTCTGGCCCTGCCCCAATTCTTGACTATCAAAACAAGCGATGGGATTACCTTGAATGCGCGGATGATTAAACCGGTCGATTTTGATCCCCGGAAGAAATATCCTGTGTTGATTTACGGTTATGGCGGGCCTGGGTCTCAAATGGTATGGAATGTCTGGACACGGGATATCTTGTGGTACACCTTACTCACGCAAAAAGGTTATCTGATTTTTACGATTGACAACCGCGGTACTGGCGGTCGTGGAAAAGCCTTTAAAAATCTGGCTTACGGCGATATCGGAAAGTACGCCCTGCAAGATCACATAGAAGCAGCTCAATATCTGGCTGGCCTTCCTTACGTCGATTCTAAACGGATTGGCATCTGGGGCTGGAGCGGCGGCGGTTATCTGACCTTAATGTGTATGACCAAAGGTTCAAAATATTTTAAAGCAGGTATTGCCGTGGCTCCGGTGTCGGATTTCCGCCTTTACGATACCATCTGGAGCGAACGGTACCTGGGGGTACCTCAGCAAAACAAAGCAGGCTACGATTCAACTTCTGTATTAAATTACCTTGATAGCTACCAGGGAGGATTGCTTATCGTACATGGGGCCTCGGATGACAATGTCCACATGCAAAATACCATGCAGGTCATTAAACGTTTGCAGCAAAGGGGCAAACAGTTTCAACTGATGATTTATCCTGGACTCAACCACAGTCTGCAGGGCAGAGGAGCGCACTACCATCTGTACAAAATGATGACGCAGTTTATTTTGAAAAATTTGTAAGGTTGCGCTTTGGTAGTTGAGAGCAGAGAAGCAAAGCGTTCTGAACCGGGCATGGGGCTAAGCTTATTGGTTGTAATACCTGAAAAAAAGCGGATCTTATTTGCCCAAAGCGATGGTTGAGGTTTGTTGGGGAATGACCTGGTCGTTCATACCTTAATAAGAACGATTGCCCCTTTTTCATTAACGCACAATTCAGAGTAGGAAAGAAGCCTTATGTTCAATCTGGAGCGCATTGTTCGGCCTACATTGCTGCTGGATGAAAGAACCTGTCAGACCAACATTGAGCGAATGCAGGCTAAAGCCGCAAAGCATGGTCTCATTTTCAGACCACATTTTAAAACCCACCAATCCCGGACCATTGCCGCCTGGTTCAAAGAACGGGGAATCGAGCAGATAACCGTATCTTCACTCTCCATGGCCGACTATTTTGCCCGGGACGGATGGCTGGATATTACGGTGGCATTTCCAGTCAATATTCGTGAAATCGCCCTGATCAATGATCTGGCAGGTCGTGTCCAGCTCAATTTGTTGGTTGAAGACCAGCAACATATCCAGGCCATGGCCCACAATACCACTACAGAGATTGGCCTTTTCCTGAAGATTGATACCGGCTATCATCGAACGGGAGTGCCTGTTGAACGGGTGGATGTAATCGATCAACTGGTGCAAGAAATATCCAGACATCCCAGGCTGCATTTTAAGGGATTTTTAACACATGCTGGAAATACCTACCATGCCAGATCAAAAGCTGAAATTTTGCACATCCATCAGGACAATTTACAGAAACTGACTGCCCTTAAGCGGCGCTACCTGAATGTGTTTCCGGATTTAATTGTTTCCATAGGAGATACACCATCCTGTAGCCTGGCCGAAGATTTTAGTGGCATTGATGAAATCCGACCCGGGAACTTCGTTTTTTTTGATATAATGCAGTGGAGGCTCGGTTCCTGCTTTTTAGAAGATATCGCCGTGGCTCTGGCCTGTCCTGTTGTGGCCAAACATACTGACCGAATGGAGGTTGTGCTTTACGGCGGGGCGATTCACCTGTCCAAAGAACAGATCGCCTGGCCCGAGGCACAGGCTTGCTACGGAATTTTAGTGGAACTTGATGAAGAGGGCTGGCAGCCCCCCAAAACTTTACATCCTCTCATTGCCCTTTCTCAGGAGCATGGAATTGCCAGGGTCGATCAACCAACTTTTGAAAAGATACAAATTGGTCAGCTTGTGGGCGTTTTGCCTGTCCATTCCTGTCTAACCGCCAACCTGATGAGACAATACCATGGGGGCTCAGGACAAGTGTATGATCATTTTGAGAATGCTTCCTTTATAAAATCGACCTCGCAATAGCGGGAATGCCAAAATTTTTGTGCTGCTTGAGGAAGTAAAACGGTTGAATTGTTGATTGGTTGATTGGTTGAATGGCCTGTCCGGTGGCCAGACCTGTCAGGCTGCGCTTTGCCAGACGGGCCCGTCCTACGGCCGGACAAGCCTGTCCCCGAAAACGGGATCTGGAATGACACTCGGTACGAAGCCTCACTGATTGTCATTTCGACCGATGCGCGGGGCGAAAGCGACGTGCAGAGTATAGCGAAATATCTTCCCCGAACGTGTCATTCCGGCCGAGCACAAGCGAGAGCCGGAATCTCTTTAATCATGTAAGGGATTCTTCTCCAGCTGAAGCGGGAATCAGAATGACATGCCGGCACAGACCTTCACCGCCTCGGAAAACTTGCCCTTTCGCAAAATAATTCGTAATTCGTAATTTTTAATTTTTAATTATAATTACTTCTTTGTGCTCCTTGCGGTTTTTTAAAGTTTGCGGCTCTGCTGCATTAGTTTTGTTACATCCAGAACATATTTTACATTTTTGTGATGATTTTTTAAATTATCCCAATATTTTTTAAATGAATGATTGGCAGGGAGAGTGCTCATGGATGTTTTATTAATGGTTCTGATTACCTTTTTCGGTTATATTTTAATGTACCATCTTTATGGCAAATATCTGGCACGGGCCATCTTTAAACTTTCTAAAGAGGCGGTGGTGCCATCCAGAGAATTTGAAGATGGGATCGATTATGTGCCCACAAAAAAAGAGATCATTTTTGGACACCATTTCACTTCCATAGCCGGTACCGGGCCCATCGTAGGACCGGCCATCGCCATAATCTGGGGGTGGCTTCCGGCTTTGCTGTGGGTTTTTCTGGGTTCGATTATTATGGGGGCCGTACACGATTTCGGATCCCTGGTCATCTCTTTACGGAATAAAGGCAAATCCATTTCCGAATTCACAGCGCGCTACATTAACAGTCGAACGCGTTTTTTCTTCTTTTTAATTGTTTTTCTGGCCTTGTGGATTGTGATCGCTATTTTTGGCCTGGTGATTGCGATCATTTTTAATATTTTCCCCTCCTCCGTTTTGCCGGTTTGGTTACAAATCCCCATCTCCATTACGCTGGGGTATGTAATCTACAAACGGAACGGCAATGTCATTGTGTGGTCGATTATTGCCGTTGTAACGCTGTACGCCACCATGGTGCTGGGCGCCTATTTCCCGTTAAAGATGCCTGCCCTTTTTGGGATTCCGCCTACCGGCATCTGGACCATTATTCTGCTGATTTATGCCTTCTGGGCTTCGGTACTGCCCGTTACCACCTTACTACAGCCACGTGATTTTATCAATGCCTATCAATTGTTGATTGCCATGTTCCTGATGACCTTAGGAATTGTGTTTGCCGCTTTTACAGGTAAATTGACGTTGGTTGCCCCGGTGGTACAGATGCATCCACCGGAAGCCCCTTCCATGTGGCCCTTTTTATTCATTACCATAGCCTGCGGGGCTATCAGTGGCTTCCATTCTCTGGTGGCTTCCGGTACCTCTTCCAAACAGGTTAAAAGTGAACCCGATGCCCTGTTTGTAGGTTATGGCTCCATGTTAACCGAAGGGGCTCTGGCTACGCTGGTCATCGCTGCTGTTGCCGGAGGTATTGGATTGGGATATCAATCGGCTGAGGGTAAAATGCTGTTCGGCCTGCAGGCCTGGACAACGCACTATGCCAGCTGGACCGCAGCCGCCGGATTAGGTTCTAAAATTGCCGCTTTTGTAACCGGCGCCGCTAATTTTATTACCAGTCTGGGCATCCCCCAGAACATCGCTACGGTGATTATGGGTGTTTTTGTAGCCTCCTTTGCCGGCACCACCCTGGATACAGCCACCCGAATTCAGCGCTACATCATCAGCGAACTGGCTTCGGACGTTAAAATGCCTGCCTTGTCAAAACGCTATCCGGCCACGGCCTTTGCCGTTATCACCGCCGGCCTGTTGGCCTTTGCTTCCGGTGCGGATGGCAAGGGCGCTTTAACGCTCTGGCCCATGTTCGGTGCGGTAAACCAAACCCTTGCTGCGCTGGCTCTGATTATTATTACGCTCTATCTGCGGAACAAAGGCGGAATAAAATGGATGGTCTCCGGATTACCCGCCCTTTTTATGGCCGTAATGACCCTGTGGGCCAGTCTATTGAATCAGCAAAACTTCATCTCTACTAAAAATATTATGTTGCTTTCCATCAACGGCCTTATTATTTTGCTAGTATTGTGGATTTCCGTGGAGGGATTACTTAAATTCTTCAGGGCAAATGGAAAAGAGGTAGAATTACAATTAGAATAATAAGCAAATTAATCGGGGTTAAACACTGGTTTAAAAAACAATATCAGAATTGGGACGAGTTTTTCCGAGCACAGGCAACGGATAATCTGGAATGGGAAGTGGCCGAGCTGGAAAACATTTTTACCTTGCTTACCCTGGGGTTCTTCATCGGATTACCCTCTCCTCCGGCGCCGGTTGCCTTGCACTTGCTGCCGGAAATGGAAGAGCACTTAATTTTAATGTTACAGCGTACCGATTTAGCCTCAAGCCCATTGTCCCAATTGTTCTCATCTTTTGATGTCGGATAGACATGGAATGTTATTTTATCTTAGGAAAAGGCGGCGTTGGTAAATCGACCATTGCCATTTTAAAATCTTTAGCTTTTACTCAAAGTAAAAAACAGGTCTGGCTTGTATCACTGGATCAAGCGCACAATCTGTACGACATTATTGGCGATGAAAAGAAACAATTGCCCCAAACGCTTCATTTTTTTGAACCCAATATCGATCGTTTTATTAAAAAATTTCTACAGCAGAGCGAACAGCTTTTACAAAAGAGTTATCGATATTTAACCTCGTTAAATCTGGAACACCATTTTAGTGTGTTAAAGCAAACTCCTGGTTTAGAGGAATACGGTCTTTTGTTGGCTTTTCAGCATTATTGGAATGAAAAGGCATCGAAAGTGGACGTTTTAATTTTCGACATGCCTCCCACAGCAGTGGCTCTTAAATTTTTTAGTTTACCTTTTGTTTCCACGGTTTGGTTAGAACAATTATTGCAATTGCGAAAAGATATCCTGAAGAAAAAAGAGATTATTTCCCGGGTAAAATGGGGAAAAAAGGAGATTGAAACCGATGCCATCAAAAAAAATCTGGAACAGCAGTTGATGCAATACCGACAATTGACAGAACTATTCAGAAACAAAGAGATTTGCAAAATTATTCTGGTAGCCAATCCCGACACGGTTTCTCTGGCAGAAAGTCGACGAATTGAGAAACAATTATCGGATTTAAAGTTAGCTGTCAGTCAATTTGTTCTTAACAAAATGAAGGACCTCGGATCAATGGAACCAGAATTTTCATTGGGTAAAGGAATTGAAACACACAAGTTACCCTTTTTTGAAAGTGGCTTAACGGGTATTTCCAGGTTAAAACGTTTTGCAGAGCAAAACAAGCATGTTTTAATTTAATACTTTTTTTATAGAAAAATTTAAGCTTTGGCCACTTGATTCGACAATGGATTATGGATTTAATCTAAATGATAGAGTGTGTTGAAAAAATGAAAAAAATTCTCTTTTATGTAATCATTATTGCGGCGGTAATGCCATCACTCGCCAGTCGTGTTGAGGTTCGAAATTACAATGTGCAGCACGGGCTCGTGCAATCTCAGGTGTTCGATATTGTGCAGGATAAGGAAGGGTTTATCTGGTTTGCAACAGCCGGCGGAATTTCACGTTTTGACGGCCATGATTTTAAAAATTTTACCAGACGCCAGGGCCTGGCGGAAAACTACACCACAGCGGCTTTGGTGGCGGACAATGGCGATCTCTGGTTTGCTCACCAAAAAGGAAAACTCACTAAAATTGATCCCGTAACGTTTAAAACTGAAACATACCAGATCAGAATCAATAATGTGCCTCAAAACCGATTTCAAATTTACAGATTGTTTCAGGATGCATCGGGACGCATCTGGATAATTACCATTGGTCGAGGGCTTTATTTTTTTCAGGAGGGACAGTTTCATAAATTAACGCGTAAAACCGGTTT
Organism: Caldithrix sp.; assembly: GCF_056497305.1. Taxonomy (NCBI): domain Bacteria; kingdom Pseudomonadati; phylum Calditrichota; class Calditrichia; order Calditrichales; family Calditrichaceae; genus Caldithrix; species Caldithrix sp. The sequence goes on from NZ_JBSMDE010000162.1 coordinate 17,718, forward strand.
ACTCAGCTCCTATGTTTACAGCATGCTCCAATACGATGATTCAACATTATGGGTGGCCACGGCCCGCGGCCTTTCAACCATTCACTTAACCGATTCTCTCCCAGGACAAATCGATTCGCTGGAAATCCTGAATCTCAAAAAGCCTTTTTTAATAGATATGGTGCGAGATTCAACAGGGAATGTATGGTTCAGTGTGCTGGATAAAGGGCTGTTTGTCCTTAAAACCAACGGCCAGGTAGAAAAACTTACCAGAGAAGACGGACTGCTGGAAAACAATATCTGGAACATTGCTCTGGACAAAGAACAAAACCTCTGGCTCAGTTACAACACTCAGGGCATCTCTTTCGTTCAGCAAATACAATCTCAAACACAAAAGTATAAAATTGAGCATTTTAAACCACAAGATCCGCTCACATCGGGTGATATTTTCAAAGTTTTTGTGGATAGGGAAAATAATATCTGGTTGGGATTGAATGGTAAGGGCGTTGATTTTTTAAGAGAATCGTTGATGCGCCATTATCGCATGGCCCAGAAGGATGCACCAGAGAACATCATCTGGTCCATCTGGGGGGATGGGAAGGATTATTGGTTTGGGCTGGAATCAGGTGTAGCCCATATGAATCTGCAAACGGGAAAACGAGAGATAGTCCACAAAATTGGCGATAAAGAGCTCACTAGTGTCATGCAGGTTTTCCCGGATCGGATAGGAAACCTATGGTTCATTTCTTTTGGCGGAGGCATATTTAAATATGATTTGAAACAGAAACGGTTTTCGGAATTCAAAATTCCCGATGATATCGATGCCCAATATGTCTTTTGCATGGAACAAAGCAATGACGGAAGATTGTGGTTTGGATTTGAAGATTATGGCCTTTTAGTGTATTCACCTCAAAAGAATACATTTGAACATATTACGCATAAAAAAAATAAGGTCATCAGCGATAGCATCTCCTTTATTTACAAAGATGATATGGGGAATTTATGGATTGGTACCTATGATGCGGGATTAATAAAGTTTGACGGTAAAGAATTCCAGAAATTTGGCGCAGAAACCGGTTATCCGATTCACGGGCTAACTTGCATTACCAGCGGGCCTGACGGGCGACTCTGGATGATCAGTACAAATGACGATATCATCGCTTTTGATGGTAAAAAAGTAGAAATATTGACTGCCCGTTTTGGCTTTACGCAAAATTCACTGTACTCGCTGAAATTCTGGAAGAATCAGCTCTGGATCGGCACAAACAGAGGGCTGGTTTGTATTGATTTAAAAACAGGCGGTAAATATGAAATCGGATTGAATAGTGGTTTTGAAGTGACGGAAACAAATGAAAGAGCCGTTTTTTTAGATGCGGATAGCACAGTGTGGTTCGGAACCATAGATGGCGCGGTCAGAGTGAATCCTGCTCTCTTAAATAAGTACATCTTAGAACCAATTATCAAATTATACGATGTTCGGGTATTCTCCCAACCCTTTCAATGGCCAAAGGACAATAAATTATCTTATCGTCAGAACCATCTGACGTTTAATTTTACAGGGATTTTCTTCAAAGTACCAGAATGGCTGAAATTCCAATACCGTTTAAGTGGTTTTGATGCTTACTGGTCGAGTCCCACTACGTCAAGAATGGCACAATACTCTTACATCCCTCCGGGAGCATATAGCTTTCAGGTTCGCGCTTCTATTGATGGCGTACACTGGTCAGAACCGGCACAATTGAGCTTTATTATTACACCGCCCTTCTACAAAACATGGTGGTTCATTGTTCTCAGCAGCTTATTAATTTTTTCTATTGTCATTGGAACCATCTACTATCGGGATGTCAAAAACAAACAGATCCAGGCTTATCTTGAGCAAATGGTCCAGGAACGAACCATTGAGCTGAAACAAGAAAAAGAGCGGGTCGAAGCCATCAATAAAGCGCTGGCAGAAAGTGAATATAAATTCAGGACACTGACCGAAATTTCTCCTTCTGCTATTTTTATTTACCAGGATTTTAAGTTTGTTTATGTGAATCCAGCCACAGAAAGCATTACCGGCTATTCAAAGGATGAATTGCTCAACAGGCCGATTCTTGATCTTGTACATCCGGATTTTAGAAGCATTGTTGCAGAACGCGCTCAAAAAAGAATGCGTGGTGAAAAGGTTCCCGATCGTTATGAATTCAAAATTATTCGCAAGGATGGTCAAGAGCGCTGGATCGATTTCTCAGCAAAAGCGATTAAATATCTGGATCAAGAGGCCGGTCTGGGCACTGTTTTCGACATTACCGAACGCAAACAGGCCGAAGAGGCTTTACTCCAGGAGAAGGAACGATTGGCAGCCACACTATCTGCCATTGCCGATGGCGTGATTGCTACCGATCGTCAGCAGAGGATTATCCTGTGCAATAAGCGGGCACTAACCATTATGAGCCTGGATGACCTTGATGAAGAAAAGTGTTTTGGCAAAAAATTCTCTGAATTAATCCAATTAAGAAACGAACATTCGGATGAATTGCTCCCTAACCCGGTTGAAGAATTAATCCATTCCAATGGGGCCAACCAGATTGAAGGTACCGGTTATCTGGTGACCCGGCAGGACAATAAGGTACTTGTCGATTATTCAGCCGCGCCCATTTTTGACAAGGATAGCCATATCATGGGTGTGGTTATGGCTTTTCGCGACATTTCTTCAAAAAGGCGAATGGAAAAGGAATTGTTAAAGAACCAGAAACTGGAATCTATTGGCGTCCTGGCCGGTGGAATTGCTCACGATTTTAACAACTTTCTGACAGCCATCATGGGTAACCTCTCATTATTACGCCTGCGCATGAACGAACAGGATAAAAAATTAATCAGTCGGATTCAGAGCGCCGAAAAAGCCGCCGAAAAAGCTCAGGAACTCACGCATCAATTACTCACCTTTTCTAAAGGCGGATTGCCCATCAAAAAACCAACGGATATTTACGAACTGGTCAAAGAAACGGCCGAGTTTGTCTTAAGCGGTTCCAATGTCGATTACGTCATGGAAAGTGAGTCCGGGTTGTGGAATGTGGAAGTAGATCCCGGACAGATTAATCAGGTCATACAAAACCTGGTTATTAATGCCGATCAGGCTATGCCCAATGGCGGAACCATCTTTTTAAAATTGAAAAATGTGACCATCGAAGAAAAAAGTAAATTACCGCTCAACCCGGGCAAGTATGTTCGCTTAAACATTAAAGATCAGGGTGTGGGCATTCCGGCCAAGTATTTAGCCAGGATTTTTGATCCCTTCTTCTCCACCAAACAAAGTGGCAGCGGACTTGGCCTGGCTACAGCCTTTTCGATCATTAAAAAACACAACGGACACATTGAGGTTCAATCAGAAGTGGGTGTTGGTACAGAATTCACCATATACCTGCCAGCCACAATTAAAAGAGATGAAAAGGTAGAGAAAAAAATTACGATCAGTAAATTTACGAAAGGCAATAGCAAACCACTGGTGTTGGTCATGGATGATGAAGAAATGGTGCGTGATTTAGCCGCCAATCTGTTCGATCAGTTGGGCTTTGTGGTGGTGCAAGCCAAAGATGGCCGGGAAGCCATTAATCTGTATCAGGCGTTTATGGAAAATGCCCAAAAAATCGATCTGGTGGTCATGGATTTGACCATACCCGGCGGGATGGGAGGTAAGGAAGCCGTGGCTAAATTACTGGAAATAGACCCCGAGGCACAAGTGATTGTGTCCAGCGGATATTCTAACGACCCGGTAATGGCCGAGTATCAAAAATATGGTTTTAAAGCGTGTTTAAAAAAACCATTTAAAATTGAGGAATTGGTAACCATCCTGAATGAAATAATGAACCCCGCCTGAAAATCAGCCAGTGCTTGGTGAATTAGCCCAAAAAAATGGTATTGATTGATGAGTGATCTGGAAAAGGGCAGGAAACTGGTTCATAAATCTTTCAAGGTCGGATGTGCAGCCGCTTTAACAGCCAATTGGTCACATCGTTCGTTTTCCGTATGACCATTATGTCCTTTGAGCCAAAAAAAGTGTACCTTGTGCTTTTGCATCAATTTTACCAAACGCTTCCATAAATCCACATTCTTTACCGGCTCATTTTTGCCTCTTATCCAGTTTCTTTTAATCCAGCTTTGCAACCAGCCCTTGTTGATTGCGTCCACAATGTAACGCGAATCGGAATAAACGGTGACTTCGCATGGCTCCTTAAGCGCTTCCAGCCCCTTGATAATAGCTAACAACTCCATACGATTATTGGTGGTTCGCGTGTAGCCCTCTGACAACTCTTTGGTATGCGGGCCATATTTTAAAATTGTCCCAAAACCGCCAGGGCCGGGGTTGCCTGAACAGGCCCCGTCTGTGTACATTTCGATCTGTTTCAATTCCTTCCTCCTAGGTTATTTTCTTTTCAAAATATCACGCCACCTGCGATGACGGGAATTTGCGTACTGCGGATAAATGCTGCGCACATCCGATACCGAAATCAGAGCAGCGGGATCAAATTCTCTGGCAATTTGTAACACTTTTTTCACTTTTTTTCGCGGAACGACCAGATACAAAAAATCGAGTTGTTCCTTTTCGTTGGAGGCAAAGAGGTGTGTTACCTTAAAGCCTTCTTCACGTAACAGCATGCTCAGAGTTTTTAAATTTTCTTCAGTTACAATTTGAACAGCCTGATTACCGAGCGCCAGTTTATTTTCCAGAGAGATGCCAATCACATTCCCCAGACCAAAGCCCAAACCATAGGCCAGATAAGAACTGACATTGCTCAGATTTTTCATCACCTGCCCAATAGCCAGCAACCAGATAATGACTTCGAAAAAGCCTAAAACTCCCGCCCAAATACGGTTCCCGCGGCCAATCATAATAATGCGGATCGTTCCAATGCTCACATCTGTAATGCGGGCCAGACAGATGAACAAAGGCGTAATCAGGTAATTCCAGATTACCATACTCTTCTCACCTACCGCGTTCGCATCAAATTGTCCAAAAAACATCAAATTGAGTAATGTTTGTACCCAAAATCAAACCACAGGTTCAGTCATCGCCCTGTCCGGTAGCGGAAAATAAGGACAAAAGGGCTTTTGACTTTAATAACCAGACGTAAATTTATTTCCCTTAGTTCAAATTAATAAAAATGAGTTGCTCAGTAAAGAACTTTTTAAAAGAAATGGCAGAAGTGGATTTAAAAGATCTTTTGAAGTAAATATTCTAAGGCAGCATAGCCGCAACCAAAAGTGATAGAAACTGTTTTAATCACAATTATATTTGGCGCAGATTTAGCAGATATTCGCAGAAATAATTTAAACCAATTCTTCAACACGTCCTCCCTAAAACAGCATAAAAATTTTCGCATCCCGCTAAGCGGG